>JBEISW010000080.1:0-8514 GCA_040375215.1 Crocinitomicaceae bacterium
ATTCTTGTATTTAATACTTCCCGTGGGAATATCTTTTTACACCTTTGAGAATTTGAGTTACACAGTCGATGTCTATCGCGGACATTTCAAGCCTGTTAAAAAATGGTTGGATTACATTTTCTTCTTGTCCTTTTTTCCAAAATTGATGATGGGCCCTATCGTCAGGGCTGCTGATTTTTTACCGCAAATCAGACAACAATGGACGTTGAAAAAAGATGACATTGCATTTGGTTTTTTCTATGTTTTCTCCGGTTGTTTCAAAAAAGTGGTTATCAGTGATTACCTATACAACCAAATTGTTTCGGTTGTTTTTGATGACCCCACACGGTACAATGGTATTTACAATTTAACCGCAGTTTACGCTTATGCATTGGTCATTTATTGCGATTTCAGCGGATACTCAGATATGGCCATTGGTATAGCCCGTTGGATGGGATTGAAAATAGACACCAACTTCTTGGCGCCATATCAAAGCAAGTCCATTACTGAATTTTGGAGAAGGTGGCATATTTCTCTTTCATCATGGCTTAGAGACTATCTGTACATTCCATTGGGAGGAAATAGAAAGGGTTTATTCAGAACATATGTTCACCTTTTCATAACCATGCTTTTGGGTGGATTTTGGCATGGAGCCAATTGGACCTTCATCATTTGGGGCGCTTTACATGGCGGGGCTTTGGCCATAGATAAATGGCGCTTGGATTTTTTCAAAAAACGAAACATCCATTTTCAACTGCCTGCAGCAGTATCCATTTTTCTAACCTTTCACTTTGTCGTTTTTTGCTGGATTTTCTTTGGACCTGATTCTTTAGAAAAGAGTACAATTGTATTGAATCAAATCATATACAATTTTGATGTTTCAACCCTAATGGCTTTTATGACACACTACCAACCTGTTTTGTGGATGATAGCAGGTGCTGTTTTACTGCATCAATTGCCATTATCGTGGAACGAGAAAATCATTGATTGGCTCAGTCGCCAAAATCAATGGGTCTATGTCTTTTTAGGAATAGGTATGTTGATGGTCTTTGCTTATTATAAGTCTGACACCATTATACCTCCTATTTACCTACAATTCTAAAGGATCAATGTTTGGTAATGTAGTACCATTCTCATCCACCCTGACTGCAACAACTTCATCTCTGAAAAGGATTCTGAATGTATAGGCCTTCCATTGCTTAGGAAGCATTGCATGAAATGACAATTCGCCATTCTTCACGCGCATGCCTCCAAATCCTTGAACAATGGACATCCAAGTTCCTGCCATTGAAGTGATATGCAAACCTTCATGCGCCTCGTGGTTGTAATCGTCCAAATCCAAACGTGAAGTACGCATGTACATCTCAATGGCCTTTTCTTCATACCCCAACTTGGCCGCCAAAATGCTATGCACACATGGAGACAAACTGGACTCATGCACAGTCATGGGTTCATAAAAGTCAAAGTTGGCTTTAATCACTTCATCACTGAATCGATCTTCAAAGAAATACAACCCTTGCAAAACATCAGCTTGCTTTATAAAACAACTTCGCAAAATGCGATCCCAACTCCAATGCTGATTGATGGGACGCTCTGCTGGATTGAGATCTGATGCTTTCATCAATACTTTATCCAAAAATCCATCTTGCTGCAAGAAGATTTGACCATTCTCATGAAGCGGATAATGCATCTTGGCGACGATATTCAACCATTCAGCACCCTCTTCCATTGACCAATTTAAATCCTTGACCGCTCTATCGTATTGCGCCTGATGTTTGCCCTTCAGTCCTTCGATACAATCATAAGCATACTCCAAACACCACATCGCAATGTAATTGGTGTACCAATTGTTATTGACGTTATTCTCATACTCATTGGGTCCTGTTACACCATGCATCACATATTGCTTCTTGTGCTCACTCCAATGCACCCTTTGTGCCCAGAATCGAGCGATGCCCAAAAGCACTTCCCAACCGGTTTCATTGACGTATGTTTCATCACCAGTATATTGGGTGTAGTTGTAAATGGCATAAGCAATGGCGCCATTTCTATGAATTTCCTCAAAGGTAATTTCCCATTCATTATGGCACTCTTCACCGTTCATGGTGACCATAGGATACAACGCTGCCCCATTGGTGAATCCTAACTTTTGTGCATTTTCTATGGCCTTGCCCAATTGCTTGTGGCGATAATGCAAGAGCTGCTTGGCCACATCCTGATTTTTGGTTGCCATGTAAAAAGGAATGCAATACGCCTCGGTATCCCAATAGGTAGATCCACCGTATTTCTCACCGGTAAATCCTTTGGGACCAATGTTCAATCGCGCATCGGTTCCTGTGTAAGTTTGATTCAAATGGAAAATATTGAAACGAATTCCTTGCTGTGCTTCGTCGTTGCCTTCAATTACAATGTCTGCCATCTCCCAAATGTTGGACCATGCCGCAGTATGATTCTCCAACATTGTTGAATAACCCGTTTGTTGTGCTCTAAGACAATGTACCTTAGATTGATCAATAACCTCATTGGAATACAAAGAATTTTCCAATCCAATGAATTTTTGCAATACTGCTGTTTCATGCATCTGCAGTTGACCGATGTAACTGGAGGAAACAATAGATTCTTCATGAACATCATTCGTCCATGACAATCCTGATGATTCATGGCTCATGGATACAGACAAATCAAAGCCTGTCTTTTTGGTTTTGGAAGCTACATAGCCATTACCCTTTTCAACTGAGGATGAAATGGGTTCCCAAAAAATTTCATCATAATTGGCATCGTGATTCTTGACATTGCCATCGATGGATGAAATCAGCTCCAAATGTACACCATTGCTCAAAGCCTCGACTCTGATTTCGATGGCTGCAATGCTTTCATCGGCCATGCTTATAAATCGCTGTAAATAAAAACGACAATCAATACCATTAGAAAAATGAGCGATAAAAGATCGTGTCAAGACACTGCGTTGCATGTCCAATTCACGCTTGAAATCAGAAACCCTTACGGTTGCCAAGTCCAATTCTTCTCCATTCACCAAAACACGAACACCATGCCATGCAGTGGCGTTCAACACTTTTGCAAAATACTCTGGATATCCATTTTTCCACCAACCCACGCGCGTTTTGTCTGGATAATAAACACCCGCGACATAAGAGCCTTTTAAATGCTTTCCGCTATAATGTTCTTCATGATTGGCGCGTTGGCCAAATTTCCCGTTTCCAAGACTAAATATACTTTCTGAACTTTGGTGATATCTAGCATCAAATCCCTTCTCGATAATCTTCCATGGATCTGTTTTCAAATACTGAATCATACAAATGCTGTATTAATGACTGAAAAATTTATTGTTCAATAACGAAATGGTAATAAAAGACAAATCAGGAACCACAAAATCCGCTTGTTTTAAATCCTCTGGCAGACCTATTCCTACGCAAGAAAATCCTCCAGTCTTTGCTGCTGCGACTCCACTGACGGCATCTTCAAAAACAATGGTTTCTGAAGGTGAAACATTCAATGCCTCTGCACCACGAATAAAAACTTCTGGATCTGGTTTTGATTTTGAAACAATGTTGCCATCAATGACAACATCCAACAAATGAGCAATTCCCAATTTCTCTATGATAAGAGGAGCATTTTTGGATGCGGAACCCAAACCGGTCTTGATACCTGAGGCTTTCAATGAATGCAGCAGAGCCGTTGTTCCTGGTAAGGCATCATCAGGAGTCAATTCAGCCACCAACAACAGATACCAATCATTCTTGTCTTTCATCATCTGATTTTTTTCCTCTTCAGAAAAATTGCGATCTGATTTGGACAAGATATAATTCAAACTCTCCAATCTTGAAAGCCCTTTCAATTGTTCATTGTCATGTTGGGTGAAAGTCACTCCGATGCGCTCTTGCGCAAGTCGTTGCCAAGCCGCAAAATGATGGCGTGCTGTATCCACCAGCACGCCGTCTAGATCAAACAAACAAGCGGACAACATGCGTTATGAAATCGCGTTAGCAAAAACATACTTGACATGGTAATCCACCAACCCATCAATGGGCTTTTTGATTACGCGTCCAAGATGAATCCCTTCTTGCTGAGCTGCAATTTCCAAACAATGCTTAAAATAGTGAGAAATAGAACCTACAAAATGTACCGGAGCCGTCTCCCAATTGGAGAAACACTTGACATGAATATCAATAAACTCACGCATACCGCGAACCACCCAATTGATTACATGCGGATGATGCGCATGCTCTCCAATAAAACGCGTAAAACTGGCCAAGAAAACATTGGCATTTGGCTCACGATAAACACGTGATATAAATTCATCTTTGGAAATAGAAAAAGTTGCTTCAAATGCCTCCTTCAAATCAGTCGGCAACTTTCGGTAGAAATATTCTCGCAATAAGATTTTACCAAAGTAACTACCCGATGCCTCATCACCCAAAATAAAAGCCAATGATGGAACTTCCTCATGAATTTCTTTTCCATCAAAAGAGCAACTATTGGATCCTGTTCCCAAAATACAAGAGATACAATCTTGACCATCATAGGTAGCGTATGCGCATCCGACTAAATCATGATCAACCACTATTTCAGCTTTGGTAAACACTTTTTTCAATCCGCGCTCGATGATGGCGCACATCACATCTGTACTGCTGCCAGCACCGTAAAAATAAATGTTCTGCACCTTATCGGCATACAATGCCAATGGGGCATTACCGCGGATAGAAGATTCAACAACTGTCTCATCATGGAAATAAGGATTTAATCCCATGGTTTCAAAATTTCCCAAGCGTTTACCTTGCTTGTCAATCAGGGCCCAATCGCATTTAGTGGATCCGCTGTCTGCAATTAAAATCATTTTCTTCTTGTTTTGGTTTTGAAAACAATGAAAAACAAAATCGAGAATTGAATCCGATTCTGTTATTTCATTGTCTATTTATTGTTCATTATCATTAAGTTCTTTAAGACCACTGAGCTACCAATTCCACAACACGCTCTGAGTATCCTGCTTCATTGTCATACCAACCCATCACTTTTACCAAATTCCCATTGGCAGAGGTCAAGTCAGCGTCGAAAATACAAGAATGTCTGTTACCTACAATATCGATGGAAACGATTGGATCTGTGCAATATTCAATGATGCCTTTCATCTCATTCTCAGCAGCTTTTTTAATGGCTGCATTAACTTCGTCTTTGGTTACGTTTCTTTTCAAAATAACCACCAAATCCGTCAATGATCCATCTGGAGTGGGAACACGAACAGCAACGCCATCCAATAATCCTTTCAACTCTGGCAATACTTCACCAACAGCCTTGGCTGCACCTGTTGATGTGGGAACCATGCTCAAAGCTGCTGCTCTGGCTCTTCTCAAATCTTTGTGTGGTGCATCTTGCAAACGCTGATCAGCAGTGTAGGCGTGCACCGTAGTGATGTACCCCTTTTCAATTCCAAAGGTATCATTCAATACTTTGGCCATTGGTGCCAAACAATTGGTTGTGCAAGAAGCATTGGACAAAACCACATCTTCAGCAGTAATGTCTCCGTCATTCACACCCAAAACGATGGTCTTTATTCCTCCTGAGGCCGGAGCAGAGATGACTACTTTCTTGGCACCTGCTGTAATGTGCTTGTGCGCTCCTTCTTTGTCTGTGAAAATTCCAGTAGATTCAATGACAACATCCACATTCATAGCAGCCCATGGCAATTGCGCTGGATCTTTCTGAGCTATGACTTCAATGCGCTTTCCGTTAACAACCAAAAAGTTGCCATCTGCTGCAACATCAGCCTTTACCCTTCCATGAATACTGTCATACTTTAACAAGTGAGCCAATGTTTTCACATCCGTCAAATCGTTGATGGCTACGACATCCAAACCTTCTTTTTCAATGATGCTTCTGAAACACATTCTTCCGATGCGTCCAAAGCCATTTATTGCAATTCTTTTCATTTTTTAATTTTGTTTTTTGGAACAAATGTTCCGTTATTATTTAAATCGAAAGAATGCGGGCAATGCGCAACTCATCACGATTAGGCATATTTCTCCTCGTGATACTTTCTTCAAGAGATGTATAGGTTTCTTGGTCATTGACAAGACCTACCATCACGTCTTTTCTTCCTTGTAAAATTCCCTCAACAGCAGCAACTCCCATACGGCTTGATATTACCCTGTCATAACAACTGGGTGCACCACCTCGCTGCAAGTGTCCTAAGACGGATACGCGCGTTTCATACTCCGCGTATTTCTCAGTAACATTTTTGGCCAATTCATAAGCTCCACCGCTCTTGCTGCCTTCTACAACAATCCCGATACTGCTCGACTTTCCGCTCTCTTCACTGGCTTTCAATGTATCTACCAACTCATCCACGCTCATTTCATCTTCTGGTAAAATGATTGCAATGGCACCAGCAGCTATTCCAGCCTTTAGGGCAATGAAGCCACTGTTGCGGCCCATCACCTCAACAAAAAACAATCGGTTATGAGATGTTGCAGTATCTCTGATTCGGTCTACTGCATCCACTACAGTATTGGTTGCAGTATCAAAGCCTATGCAATGATCCGTACCAAACAAATCATTGTCAATGGAACCGGGGATACCCATAACTGGAATTCCATGTTCTTGGTAGAGCAAATGTGCACCCGTGAAAGTCCCGTTTCCTCCAATCGCAATCAATGCATCTACACCATGCTTTTTCAATTGCTCTGCTGCCTTGGCTCTTCCTTCTGCTTCGTAAAATTCTTTGCTTCGCGAACTTTTTAGAATCGTACCTCCCCTGCCCAAAATGCGGGCTACTGAACGTTCATTCAATCGCTTAAAATCTCCTGCAATCAATCCTGTGTATCCTTGAAAAATACCATCCACTTCGATGTTGTGAAATACACACGCCCTAACCACCGCACGTATTGCAGCGTTCATTCCAGGGGCATCACCACCACTGGTGAGCACGCCTATTCGCTTTATGCCATTGTTATTCATTATCGCAAATATAACAAAATTTCAAGTTAGTGTATTTTTTACACTAACTATTTTTCAACATCCCGTATTTTCGCAACAAACTACCACAAAAACCCTCAAATAAAATGGATGTATCGGTTGACTGCGTTGTATTTGGATTTGATGATGACGAATTAAAAGTTCTTCTCATTGAGCAGAAGCAACCCGATGGAAAAACCATCAAACCCCAAAAAGCGGTGCCTGGCGATTTGGTTCAAGAAGACGAAGGGCTCAATGAAGCGGCGCAACGCATCCTCAAAGAATTAACCAGTCTTCAGGGCATCTACCTCAAACAGTTTCACTCCTTTGGTGACCCTAACCGAGTAAGTGGTTTAAAAGACCGCGACTGGTTGCGCAGCTTTAGAACACATCCTGAAAGAAGGGTTATTACTGTGGGTTACTACTCTTTGGTAAAAATGGACGATTTCAATCCACAAGCCGCCTCCTTTGCCAAGAAGGCACAATGGGTGGATGTTTATAAGATTCCCAATTTGGCATTTGATCACAACGAGATTGTCGCTGAAGCCCTCAAGGTTCTACGACATGAATTGATGGCTGATCATATCGGTTTTGAATTGCTTCCTGAAAAATTCACCCTTTCACAGCTTCAAAAATTGTATGAAATCATCTTGGATAAAAAATTGGATAAGAGAAATTTCAGAAAAAATATTTTAAGAACAAATACTGTAGAACCCTTGGAGGAGAAGCAAAGCGGCGTGTTGCACAAACCTGCTCAATTGTTCTCTGTGAAAAGAAAAAAACAGTGATCACAATCAGACTTATCGGTCAATAATTCCCCTATCATTGCAACATGTATTATTCAAGCTATTTACAACTCGATAAAATTCTAGATGCACAGCATTTGGAAAGTGATAAAGTGAATCAGCATGCCCATGACGAAATGCTTTTTATCGTCATTCATCAGGCTTATGAGCTTTGGTTCAAACAAATTTTATTTGAAGCCAAATCTATTCATACCATTTTCGCTAATACTACCATCAATGACAATGCGCCTGAAACCGCAACTGCGGTGCGTCGCATGAACCGGATTGTTGAGATTTTACGCGTTTTGGTTCATCAGATTGACATCTTGGAAACCATGACGCCAATCGATTTTTTGGAGTTCAGAGACTTGTTGCGCCCAGCATCTGGTTTTCAAAGTGTTCAATTCAAAGAATTGGAAAGTTTATTGGGTTTGAAAATGGAGCAACGCCATGGTCAATCTTATTACACCAGTCAACTCAACATCAAAGATTTAGAACATATCAAAAATGCTTCGGCTAACATTTCCTTATTGACATTGATTGATGGTTGGTTGTCTCGTATGCCATTTTTTGACAATGTCACCATTGGCAGTGAAGGTGACTTTTGGAAAACGTATCGCAGCATTTATGAGGGTACTTTGCGCGAAGAGGAGAAGGGAAATATGATCCATTTTGATCAAATGTTCTTTGAGGAAAAAGAGGGCGCTACTTTATCATTGGGCGCAAGACGCTCTGCCATGCTAATCAGTCTTTACCGAGATATGCCATTGTTCCAAAATGC
>JBEISW010000214.1:0-4197 GCA_040375215.1 Crocinitomicaceae bacterium
AATGCCTATGGATTGGCCAATACATTGATGCAAACGGCCTTTCTAAAACCCAAAATGAAAAGCAAGAAAGTTGCCAATCTTTTCTATGCCGGACAATTAACGGTTCCTGGTCCAGGTGTTCCACCGAGCATCATTAGTGGCCAATTGGCAGCAACAGAATTGGACAAAACACTTCATTCACAACCATGAATAAAAAAGAACTCTTTGATGAGGTATCGGTAAAATGCAGTCGCATCACCACCACCTCATACAGTACCAGTTTCAGCTTGGGAATCAAAACCCTATCCAAGGAATTCAGAGATCCCATTTATGCGATATATGGATTCGTAAGATTTGCCGATGAGATTGTGGATACTTTTCACGACCATGACAAGGTTTATTTGTTGAATAAATTCAGACAAGATACGGTTGAGGCCATCAATCACAGAATATCACTCAATCCCATTCTCAACGCCTACCAACAAGTTGTGCATCAATACAACATCGAGTGGGATCTCACAGACACATTTCTGAAGAGCATGGAAATGGATTTGGAGGACATTGAATATACCCGTGATCAATACAATCAATACATTCTAGGTTCAGCAGAAGTGGTTGGACTAATGTGTCTGCGAGTTTTCACCAGAGGCAATGAGAAAGAATACCAAAAACTGAAACCAGCTGCTATGAAGTTGGGAGCTGCATTCCAAAAAATCAACTTCCTGCGTGACCTCAACGCTGATTATGTTCAGCTCGGTCGAGTTTATTTCCCCAGCATCGATATGCAATACTTCGACAATAACACGAAACTGATGATTGAAGAAGAAATTGCTGCTGATTTCAGGGACGCGTACCAAGGCATCATTCAACTTCCCAAAGAAGCCCGATATGGCGTTTACTTGGCATACACCTACTATTTAAAGCTGTTTCACAAAATACAAGGATTGGATGCAGATACCGTTTTACAAGAGCGAATCAGAATTCCCAATCCAAAGAAGTTCACCTTGATGTTTGGTTCATTCTTAAAACACAACCTCAATTTGCTGTGATTCGTTTACTTGTCATCCTATTGGCCACTCTGCTTCCTCATTTGGGATTGTCTAATCCTGAAATCAGAAGTCTTTGGTTCAAGCTAGATGACGCGAACCAGAAAAAAAACTTTATTGCCAAGGTTGAGAAACAGACCGAAGTAACACCAGCTATGGATGCCTATCGCGCAGCTGCCTGCATGATGAAGGCAGAATTTACCGCTCTGCCCAATGAAAAGTTACATTATTTCAATACAGGGAAAAATCTTTTGGAAAAGTGTCTGCAAAACAATCCATGGAATACAGAATGCCGTTTCATACGATTAACCTTGCAATGCAAAAGTCCTTGGTTTTTGGGTTATCATGATAACATTGAAGAAGACGCTCAAGTTGTTCTCGATCATTTCAAATTAAAATACATCACCACACAAAACGATTATTGGAATAATGCAAAGACCTTTATGTTAGGACAAAGTCAAATTCCAGATACAATTAAAAAACAACTATTGAACTTCAGATGATAGACGTAATACTTGTAAACGAAACCGACGAGGAAGTTGGAAGGTGTGAGAAATTATTGGCGCACCAGGAGGGTCTCTTACATCGCGCATTCTCTATATTTCTTTTCAATGCAGAAGGTGAGATGCTTTTGCACAAAAGAGCATTGGCCAAATACCACAGCGGTGGCTTATGGACCAACGCTTGTTGCAGTCATCCTATGCCTGGCATTGCCATAGAACATACACTACAAGAGAAATTACAGCAAGAAATGGGATTACAGTGTCCGATTGCATTTGCCTTCAGTTTTATTTATAAGGCAGATCTGGACAATGAATTAACTGAACATGAACTGGATCATGTCTACATAGGTGAATTCAATGGTGCTCCAAAACCCAATCCAGAGGAAGTGGCCGATTGGCGATTTTTCTCCATTCAGGAAATTCAACACTTGATTACAACGCGGCCAGAAATATTCACGGAATGGTTTAAAATTGCATTTCCGCAGGTTATTCAACGAATCGAAAAAAAGTATCAATGGGCATCATAATTACACTTGCCACCTTTGGCATCATGGAATTCATGGCATGGTCCACGCATCGATTTGTCATGCATGGATTCATGTGGTACTTTCATGAGGACCATCACGTACCGCATCAAAAAATATTTGAACGCAACGACGTCTTTTTTCTCATCTACGCAATACCCAGCTGGTTGTGCATCATGCTTGGAATGATGAATGCCAGCGTTGTCAGTGTCTCCATTGGTTTTGGTATACTCTTGTATGGCATTGCTTATTTCTTGGTTCATGATGTTCTCATTCACCGACGATTCAAGTGGTTTGACAATACAGACAACTGGTACTTTAGAGCCCTAAGAAAAGCACATAAGGTTCACCATAAAAACCAAGGCAAAGAAGAAGGTCAATGCTTTGGTATGCTTTGGGTACCATTCAGGTATTTCAAAGAGGCTAAAAAAGCGAAACAACAGCAGTGGACCTAGGACATGCCACATATTGGGGAGTATTGGGCCTAACTTTTCTTGGCCCATTTTTTCTTGGATTCCACCAAAGTTTGTCATTCAATAAAAGATGGAAAGACATCTTAACCGCGTTGGCTCTCATACTTATGATCTACATTCCCTGGGATATCTGGTTCACTTCAATGGGTGTTTGGTCATTCAATCCCAACTACGTTTCTGGCGCCTATGTTTTCAATATCCCCATTGAAGAAGTTTTGTTTTTTATAGCAACTCCATTTTCTTGCCTATTTGTTTTAGAATGCGTCCGCTATTACTTCCCTTCTCTTTCCTATGATCATGGCAAAAAACAACGACATGCCATTTCACTTTTCATCGTGTCCATTTTTGTCTTACTAGCCACAGCGCTTATCGCAAGAAACCCTTCAGGCTGGTACACCCTTTCGGCGACAATCACTGGCGGAATTGGACTGCTTTATCTCTACGTTAATCGCAAAAACGATTTTCTACAAATACTGATTACTTGGTTGATTTTATTAATCCCTTTCTACGTGTGCAATGGTGTTTTGACCGGAATACACTTTTGGGATTATCCTTTTTTCAATGACAATCAAATCGCAATGGATGAGGCCGTTGTTTTATACAATAATTTGGAGAACAGTTCTTTCCGAATTTGGTCGGTTCCTGCTGAAGATTTTTTCTATGGCTTTGGTTTCTATGCAATTGGTGTGACCCTTTACCGCCGCAAGGAAAAATAAAAATTCTGCTTATCTTTGCCGCACCTGAAAGCAGGTATAGGAAATCATATGAGTACAGACAATATTTCGATGGCCCATGAAATGAACGCGGGCATCACTGGTCGAATGTTCCAATTTGACCACGAGCAAGTAGTATTTTGTCAAGACAAAGCTACAGGGCTTAAATCCATCATCGCTATTCACGACACAACGTTAGGACCTGCAGTAGGAGGAACCCGCATGTGGTCATACGCTTCTGAAGCGGATGCGCTAACGGATGTTTTGCGTTTATCTCGCGGCATGACGTACAAAAGTGCGTTGGCCGGTCTTAACATCGGAGGTGGCAAGGCTGTGATCATTGGTGATGCACGAACCCAAAAAAATGAAGCTTTGCTTCGCCGATTTGGGAAGTTTGTAGACACCCTTGGAGGACAATACATTACCGCCGAAGACGTCGGAATGAGTACCCGAGATATGGAATACATCAAAATGTCAACTGATCATGTAGTTGGATTACCCGATTATATGGACGGAGGTGGCGATCCTTCACCGGTTACCGCTTATGGTGTTTACATGGCGATGAAAGCCGCGGTGAAGCACCAAACTGGAAGCGAATCTTTGGCAGGTAAAAAAGTAGTTGTTCAAGGAATTGGTCACGTGGGAGAATACTTGGTTCAACACTTGATCAAAGAGAATGCATTGGTTACAGTTGCAGACATCTATGAAGATCGCGTGAGAGAAGTGGTGAACAAATACGGTGTAAAGGCCTGTGACACCAAAGATGTCTACACGCAAGATATGGACATCTATAGTCCTTGTGCCTTGGGAGCTACCATCAACGATGATACTTTGCAACTATTGAATTGCTCCATTATCTGTGGTGCTGCCAACAATCAATTGGCAGATGAAACGGTTCACGGAATTGAAGTGATGAAAAAAGGAATCCTCTATGCACCAGACTATTTGGTCAATGCAGG
>JBEISW010000291.1:0-2894 GCA_040375215.1 Crocinitomicaceae bacterium
CCAATCTTCCCTCTACCCTCCTTCAACGCATACTGCGTCTCCTTCTCGCATAGTTGATCCAGTAAAGCGACCTTATTCTTCTTAGGATGCATCACGATGTCCAAGACAAACTTGCGGTATATGTTGCTGATCTGACCACCGGTCAATTTGTACTTTAAACCAATGGCTGCAATATCCTGCGCCTTCATGTCCTCCGACAGGACATGCTGCATCATCGCCAATTGAACTTCCTGATCGGGCTGGTTCAGTGCGACCTTCCACAAAAAGCGTCGCTCAAAGGCCGAATCCAAATTGTCCAAGAGATTGGTTGTCGCCACCAAAATGCCCTCAAAATTTTCCAACGCCTGCAAAAGGATATTTTGTAGCGAATTGTTGGCCATGTCGACCGACCGTTCCACGCCAATGCGCTTGGAAAGGACACCATCCGCCTCATTGAACAACAAGATGGGACAGCGCTTCTCCGATTTGACCAACTGTCTGTATCGCTGAAAAATACGCTTGGCATTCTTCTCTGTATCCCCCATGTACTTGCCTCTGATTTCGCTGATGTCAACAAGAAATATACTTCGCTGATTGATTCTACCCCATTGCATCACAGATGCTGTCTTTCCTGTTCCAGGAGGTCCAAACAATAGAATGGGCATGCCCGTTCCCAATCGGCGTTGCTTCAGTTGCTTGATGATGCGGTCAAACGACTTTACCTCCATCATCTTGCCAATGCCCTCGAGCTGCTCCCTGTCTGCCTCATTGTAAAACAACTTCTCTTCCACAATGGTATCCCACACGATGAGCCGACCCACATCTTCCTGCCCTACCACCGGCTTAAACGACCAATCTACCTCGGGGTAAAAAACACGCATCACCTCATCACTCGCCACCAACTCCGTCATTCCAAAGATATCCATTGAATCGCCCATGGTAGCCAATGACAAACGTTGCAAGACTCCGTCTGTCTTGAACAATCTGCTGCGCCACACCATTCGTTCTTGGTCATTGTTACCCATAAAATGCGCCAATGATTCAATAACAATTCCCGACTGCTTCTGCATGCGCTGCGCCACCAACATCATCAACAAAACCCCATGATCCAAATCTAACTCCCACTCTTGCCCGCACTTCTGGACAATGGGCGCCTGAGGATGAGCCTGCATCCAATCTTGCCAATTAGAGCGAACATTGGCCACATCCAACAAACCATTTTGAAGACCAGTCAACCACTGTTGGCTGGTTGACACCAATAACAACTGGTCATCCACTTTCTCTTCCTTGGGTTTGACTCCTGAAATGAGATGTTTTAACCAGCGGTTATCTATCTTGATGTCTTCATAGTAACAGTCCAACTTCTTCTTGGCAAAGACATGGCCTTTGTTGCACCAGCGCTCAATCATGGGATGCAGCCACTCCCAATCCGCATAACTCAATTTCAAATCATTGACGAAATCCTGCGAAGAAAGGGTTTCTCCTTTCAATGTCTTGAGCGCGATGTACAAGAAGTACATGGCCTCGCTGGGATGCTGCATTTCATGAAACGATCTGAATCGCTCAAGATCTTTTTTGTGCGGGGATACCGCCTTACTCCATCCATAAAACAATCGCTCTGGTTCAACCAAGGAAACCGCTTGGATCAAAGGCAAAAAACTTTTAGTGGCCATATTAGAATTGGGATTTGTAGAAATATAATGAAATACTATTGCAATTTTGCTTCAAAAATAATAGCCCTGTTGATAACTTCAACGCTAAACCTTTCTAGAAAATTGTGCTGTAGGTCATCCGATCATCAAAATATATTATTACTTTTGCGAAAATGTTGCAATTGAATTCAATAATCACGCTATGAAAACCGGAAAATCGCTCAAAGTCACCAAAAAACAACCTGCTCAAAAACAAAAAACCGTTCCCATTATTGGAGATGGCGCAACGGTCAAAACAGTTAAAGGGAGCAAAGAGCAATTTCGCCGTTGGCTTTTTATTGATAAACTCCTCACAGGAAACAGCCGTGGCTATCGGGTCAAAGACATTACCCGAATGGTCAATGATTTTTTAGCCGACGAGGGTATTTTGCAGCGCGATGGCAAACCTAAGGTGGTCAGTGAACGTACCATCTATGATGATCTAAATGCATTGGAGTCCATCTTCTCGCCAAAAGTTCAATTGGAACGCATCAAAGACGAGATAGATGGCGCTGGCTATGTTCGCTATGCGCAAGCCAACATGTCCATTTTCAATGTCAACATTTCCGAAGAAGAATACACCCGTTTGAAATTTATTCTGAATCAAAGCAAAGGAATGATTCATCCTGAAATCTTTGAAGAGACCCAAGGGTTGATTGACAAACTCTTCAACCCATCTCCTTTCACCATTTCCAAGCAGCGCAGCATGCCCACTAACATCATTCAAACAGAGCGAAATGAGTTGGATGGCAAGTGGCTCAATGAGTTGATTCAGCACATGACCAATAAAAACTGCATCACAATTGAATACAATAAGACAGGCTTAGCTGGCAAAAGGTACCGCCTAGCACCATTGGGGTTGAAACAATACCGTGGCAAGTGGTATTTGATAGGACATGATTTGGAAGATTTCAAACGCGACCAGAAAGTCTTTCGCGTCTCTCGCATCCAAAATCTTTACCGCATCCAAGATGCCTTTCCATCCATCACTGAATATTTTGACCTACAGGAATACTTCAAATACTCCATTGGCATTCATCAAAAGCTAAATGGACAAACCATTAAAGTAACTGTCTTGCTCAAGGATCCATTCTGGATACAAGAATTAAGTCTATTCAAGGTCAATGAAACCCAATCCATCACAGAGATGGGGATCAACGAAGCTTTACTGGAATTTGAAACGTATGATTCACATGAGTTGATTGAATTTATTATTTCATTGTC
>JBEISW010000297.1:0-2846 GCA_040375215.1 Crocinitomicaceae bacterium
AATGGATAGTCGTGGGATTTGTCCAACTGGCTGGCATGTTTCTTCACAAGCTGAATGGACGGCACTATCTGAATTTCTAGGAGGTACAGATCTTGCAGGAGGAAAAATGAAATCAACAACTGGTTGGAACCCTCCCAATACATCTGCCACTAATGAAAGTGGGTTTACAGGTTTGCCAGGGGGATTTAGGGATGGCTATGAGGGGCTTTTTCAATCTTTTAATACATCTGGTCGTTGGTGGACCTCGACCATTGAAACAGGTACATCTGGGGAGCCAATTTATTATATACTAATTTCAAGTGATTCAAAAGTTCATTGGGACTCTCAACCAGAGACACATGGATACAGCGTTAGATGCATAAAGGACTAGCATAGCGCAGAAGATAAAATGTTAAATTTCCGTAAAGAAATCTTTGTGTTTGAGGGCAATTGTAGGGATTTGTTATATTGAATATATAGTATTGTGATTTCAATGTAAATTGCTTTTGAGCTCATTTTCTTCGAAGTTTCAGTAGTCGCCTCTATTGTTTTTTCTGAGTCCCAAAGCGTTTGAGAGGGAGTTGTGTTGTTCCAATCACGTTACTTCTATTTCGATTATATTCTTATCTTACCGTAAAGTCTAAAGTCAATTCCAATTAGCTATTCTCCGTCTCATCTCCTTTCTATTTTTCTTATATTTGAACTATAAATCAAGTCAATGAAAAAACAATTTTCATTCCCTAAGGGAGTATCGCTCAAGTTTTCCGCTCTCTTTCTGTTTCTCGCTCTAATTGTTTCCTCATCCCTCCATTCCCAGTCCCCTCAAGGCATCCCTTACCAAGCAGTAATGCGCAATGCGGATGGAAGTGTGATGGCCAGTAGTGCGGTGAGTTTGACATTCATGATTCATGATGGAACCGCGGATGGAACGGTGGTATATCAAGAAAGCCATTCTCTCGCAAGCAACGCGCAAGGATTGGTGACTTGTGTAGTTGGAAATGGTGTTGTATCACAAGGCAATTTCATTAATGTCAACTGGGGAAATGGAGCCAAGTTTTTGCACGTAATGATGAATGGCACTGATTTGGGCACGCAGCAGATGTTGAGTGTACCGTATGCGTTGTATGCGGACAGAGTAGGAGTGAGTGCGACAGGGGATACGTTGGTGATTGGAAATAATAGCGTAATTATACCCGGAGTGAGCGCAGCGAATTCCACAGCTCTCTATTCAATGGGTAGTGGCGTAACCGATGTTGATGGCAATTTTTATCCGAGTATCATTATCAACGGACAAGAATGGATGCAGCAGAATTTGGCAGTAACTAAGTATAGAAACGGAGATCCTATTCCCACTGGTTTGGATGATGGAACTTGGTCTTCTACCACAAGTGGGGCTTATGCCATTTATAACAATGATGCGGCCAACAATACCTTGTATGGCAAATTGTACAATTGGTATGCAGTGAATGATGGAAGAGGTTTATGCCCCGCTGGATGGCATGTTCCCAGTGATTTGGAATGGACCACATTAGAGAATAGTTTGGGAGGAAGTAGTGTTGCCGGAGGCAAAATGAAGTCCATCGCGGGTTGGACTGCTCCAAATGCAGGAGCTACCAATGAGAGCGGATTTACGGGTCTTCCAGGTGGTCTCCGTTCAAGTGGAGGTACATATTTTGATGTTGCCAACTCGGGCTACTGGTGGACTAGTACAGGGATAGGTTCAAACAATGCCGAGTTTCGAAAGCTGCTTCTCACTGATGCCGCTATTCAGAGCGCCGATGGCACTATTCGAAGGGGAGGTTTTAGTATCCGCTGCGTTCGAGATTAGGTTTTGTGCAGAGCGAGAAATAGAAATAGAAATAGAATGGGGAGTGAATCAATTCAATCTTGCCAACACTTCGACCAAAAATCCATCCATCCGCGAAAATGCAAACCAACGTTTGCCCAAATCTTTCAATGAGGCTCCAAGGTGATAAAGTTCTCGGTTGTCTATGATGAGGAATCGGTCATGGGTGTTTTTGAGTGTGCGTATTTCAATCGATGGATACTGGGCATTGTGTCTTTCCAAATCTAGTTTTAATTGATTACTTAATTTTTCTGTGTAGATAATACAACTAACCTTTGAATTTCTTTTTGATAATTGAAGCAAGGTAGTTTCATCGATGTAGTTGTCAATGAGTACAACTGACTTATTTGCGCTTTTTATTAGATCACTGCTGAAAGCGTAGGCGTCGAAAATTTGGTTGTTGAAGAAGATGCCTTGTTTCAAGTGAGCATTGGTGTTATTCATTTGATTCAAAATACCCACAATTTTTTTCTCATGGTCTTGAAGCTTATGGTTTAACTCTCCAATCGTTTGCCTTACCCAAACATGACCATCTTGGGCATTAAGGATACTTCTGAAATGCACAAATGCTTCTATGATTTGAATACTGACTTGAATCGCCAATGGGGATTTTAAGACTGCGGATAGCATAGATACGCCATGCTCAGTAAATACGTGTGGAAGGTATTTTGAATGTGTCCCTCTTCCTCCCGATGGGTTTTCGGAAATATTTAAGGTCGCATTTTGCGACCTTAATTCGATCCACTCTTCATTCGTAAGTTGGAACATAAAATGTTGGGGGAAGCGCTGTTGATTTCTTTTTACTTGTTCTGATAGCCGTTTGGTGGGAACTCCATAGATAGAGGCTAAGTCTTTATCTAACATTACATGTTTGCCCCTTATCAAGAAAATCTTGGCCTCGGAAATGGCAATGTTGATTGATGAATTCATGTTGCAAATCTCCACCAGATAACCTCAGCAATCAACCTATAAGTTATGCGGGTTTATGCGGTGAAAGCCACTTTCCACTTTCCGTTTCCCT
>JBEISW010000164.1:0-5276 GCA_040375215.1 Crocinitomicaceae bacterium
ACGTCGGCAGGTTTCATCGGTGTTGGGGAAACAGTGAATGTTGAATGTGTTCCGATTGGCTTCGAATATCTATGGTATCCACCTGAGTTTCTTGAATCGAGCAATAATTCTGCGGCCTCATTTGTTTTAATGGATGACACCTGGATTCAAGCCGAGATCATTGATGGTGAATGCCGTTTATCAGATTCGGTTTTTGTAAAAGTTGAACAAGTCATATGCGGCGAACCATTTGTATTTATTCCGAATGTTTTTTCGCCCAACGGCGATGGTCTGCACGATGCAATTGGAATTCAAAGTTCCGTTTCATTGGAAGGCTTATGGATGGTTAGAGACCGGATGGGGAATGAGGTTTTTAAAACAACATCATTGGACGAAATATGGGATGGTTCTTACAATGGAAAGGCAGCAGAGCCAGGCGTGTACCATTTCTATCTTCGGATTAATTGTCCCAATGGAGAAGTTTGGGAAAAAGAAGGCAACATCACGTTGATGAAATGAACATTAAGAAGTCATTTGTCGTTTCGCTTTGTTTTAGCTTGCTATACAGTTTGGGGCTGGGTCAAGATGTGCATTATACGCAATGGTGGATGAGCGATGGTTTTGTTCAGCCGGCAAGTATTCACACAACGCATGACATTTTTGTACAAGCAGGGATGAAGAGTCAATGGAATGGAGTGAGTGGGGTGCCTTTTCAATTGCAGAATTTTCATTTTACCATGCCCTTATCCAAATGGAAAGGACTCACTGTTCAAGGAGCTTTTTTAATAGACAAGAGCGGTGATGGTTCATGGATTCAAAACAAATTGAATGCAGGAACGGGATATTGTTTTGGTGACGATTCATCCAAGATTAGATTAAATACAGTGCTGATGCTGAGAGGAGGGAGCAGTCATTGGGACAATTCAGCATGGCAATTCATGGACGATTGGAATGGACTGTATTATCAGGAAGATTTGGGACAAAAAGAATTTTTTGATCGTTCATCGGCTTGGGGGTGGTCAATTAGCTCTGTTGGGCAGTGGAATGTTAAATCAGGACTGCAGACCTCACTTGGATTTAGTCATTTTTCATCCATGCAATATCAATTGAAGGATGGGACAGATTCTTATGCTTGGGCTTCGCAGCAGATGATTGGATTTAAGATGAATATAAAAACGATTGTGAATCACCCCATTCAATTTTATTCGTTGATGCAACAACAGAAAGCACAAAGAGCTTGGATGGGCTATGGTGAATGGGGTAGTGTTTTGGATGCCCGTTCATGGTTGATGACGACGCTGTGGGTTGGAGGTGGTTGGCGGTGGAATGATGCATTAACATTGGGAACCGGTTTCAGTTGGGGAGGTCATCTTTTACGATTGACTTATGATGTCAATGTATCACCCTTTAAGGTTGCCACGGAATACAGAGGTGGGTGGGAATTGCAATACCAGTTTCAATTTTTAAAACCCAAATGGAGCAAGAAAATGAAGGCGCTTTGTCCTGACTATTATTAGTTAACTTCGCAATATGGTAATTGTTGTTTTTGCTCTTGGATTCTTTTTCAATGCGTTGTATTGGACTACAAAACTGACTTATGTGAAATATGCATGGAGTTCAGCTGTTCATCATCAGTTCAACGATGTAATGGGATGGTTTGTATTGCTTAATTTTTTAGCGGTCGCTACTTTGTATGCGGATACCATTATCCGATGGGAAGAATGGAAAGGTAAGAACCAACACTTGTCTCGGTTGTTGGTGATGGTATTGTTGGCTTGTTCTTGGGGAGGGACTGTATTGATTTCGGTTTTGGAATTGTATACCTTAGGAGGAATTCAATAGCCATTAACCTCCTACAGCGTGACGCAAATTTTCAATGGCGCTTTCCCAAAGTAATTTTGCTTCATCCTCTTCACCGTCTTCACAAAAATCGGTGATGAGCAATGAAATATCTCCCGTCATTTCGTCCTTGGTGATTTTGATTTCGAAAAATGTTTTTTCTTTTCCGTCTTCTAGCCAATGAAAACGGACAAATTGATCTTTTTTGGATGAGACCAATTTGGCTGTCTTGTCTTCACCTTCCCATAAAAAAGTGTATTCATCGCCTTTGATATTTACCTTATCGGCAAACCACTCTTCTAAACCACTTGGATTGCTGATGCAATTGTAAATGGTATGGGTGGAGGCTTTGATGTAAAATTCAAATTGAATTTCTTTTTTGGTCATGGTCTCATGGTTTAGGTGTTACAATGATAATGAAAAAAAATCATGATTGCTACATCCAGCGCAATTCGTTAAAATTTTGGTAATGTGACGGCTAATCAATACATTTCAACTCAAATTAACCGAAATGTACCTTAGATTAAAGTTCTTTTTCCTTTTCTTGATTATATGCCCATTGATTTCTCTTGGACAATTGCAAGTAACTCCAGGAATTCCGGCTGCTACTTTGGCCACATCGGCATTTGGCAATGGAATTACTGTTCAAGGTTTACCCGTTATCAATTGTAATGCTGCACAATATGGTTCTTTCACCAATGGACTCAACACTTCGTTGGGATTCAATAGCGGATTACTCATGTCCACAGGAAACGCTTCAGCGGCTGCAAGTCCCCAAACCAGTAATGCTTCTTCATCACTAGGGGCTACATTTAGTGATCCTCAGTTGACAGCCATTTCAGCCGGTGCAACCAATGATGTTTGCATCATTACCATTACCATTGTTCCGCAATGTAACACTTTGGCGTTGCGTTTTGTTTTTGGATCTGAAGAGTATCCTGAGTTTGTGGGAGGAAGTTTCAATGATGTTTTTGGCTTTTTTGTTTCAGGTGAAAACCCAAGTGGTGCGGCCTATGACAATTACAATGTCGCCCAATTGCCCAATGGAACGCCTGTTTCTATTAATTCTGTGAATGCAGGGAACAACAATGCCTATTATGTAAACAATGCTGGAAATAGCATGATAACCTATGATGGTTTGACTACTGTTTTGCTGCCTGTTTTGGATGTGGTACCCTGTCAGCCATATGTTTTCAAATTGGCCATAGCCGATGCGGGTGATTCCTCTTACGACTCTGCTATTTTTATTGATTTTATATCTTGTGCCACCAGTGTAGCGGCAGTTAGCCCCAATATTGTCCCAGCTACATGCTCTGACGCCAATGGAAGTATCTCATTGGGTATTGAAGGCGGAACAGGTCCTTTTGAAATTGCTTGGCAAAATTATCCGGATAGTACAGGTTTGTCATTGCACAATATTCCATCTGGTCAATACACACTCAATGTTTTGGATTTAGGAGTGCCATGCGCAACGGTCAGTACATTTACTTATACTGTGCCTGATGGCAGCACGGCTCCAGCAACCAATATCTCAGTCAATGACCCCACCATATGCCAAGGACAAGAGATTATCTTGACAGGAAGTGGCGCTGATAACTACGATTGGGTCACCAATGGTGGCAATTTCACAGGTAACAGCATCACACTTGTTGCAGAAGAGGATCAATGGATTTTTGTTAACGGTACCAATGTATGCGGTGAATTGGAAGATTCCTTGTTTATCAATGTTACGCCAACGCCAACTTTGGACCCAGTGGTTTCTATAGACACCTTGTGTGCAGGTCAATCTTTTCAGTTAATAGCCAACCCTAGTATGTTTGGAACGGTACAATGGACCGGCCCTGCTGGTTACAGTAGCAATCAGACCAATCCCACGATAAACAATGCTACTGCCAATGCTACAGGTACTTACAGTGCCAATTTGATTGTCAATGGCTGTTCTTCTGGATTCCAATCCGTGCAAGTGCAGGTATTTCCAACGCCGTTAGCAGCGGGATCCGTCGTTCCTTTGGTATGCGAAGGTGGAAACCTGCAGTTGGGGGCATTGTCGACAGGAGATAGCTACACATGGACAGGCCCAAATGGATTTACCAGTAATGAGCAAATTGTTTTTATGTCCAATGCTACACCGGATCAATCTGGTGTTTATACTTTGCAGTCCTTCTTGGGTGATTGCCCATCATTGTCGGCCAATTTCAATGTAGTAGTTACCAATGCTCCTCAGATTACAATGCCTGAAACTTATGTGGTATGTGATGGTCAGCCGTTGTTTATCAATCCAACGCTTATTGCTGGTGCCACCTATGAGTGGACGGGACCTAATGGGTTCACAGCCACGACTGGAGATTTATTTTTTCCATCTGTTGGACCCAATGAGCTCGGGCAATATGCCGTAGTAGCAACGGTAGCCAATTGTCCTTCATCAGCTACGTCTACCACGGTAGTTTCTTTGCCGTTTCCAGCGGCTTTACCCACTATTTCTGATAGCGAAGTTTGTTTAGGTGATCAAGTTGTATTTGGAGCCAATAGTTGGACAGGAGCAACTTATGAATGGACGGGGCCTAATGGATTTTTAAGTAATGATCAAAGCCCTGTAATCATGAATGCATCGGAAGGCAATGAGGGTCAATACACTTTAATTGTCAATGCCAATGGGTGTGTTAGCAATCCACAGAGTGTTTCTTTGGTCGTTTACCCCATTCCTTCGGTGAATGCTTTTGCATCTAACGCTATTTGTCAAGGGGAGGATATTTTTATGTTTTCTGATGCAATGGGCAATGTGACCTACCAATGGACGGGACCAGCCGGGTTTAGCAGCACTTTGCCTGAACCCACCATCATTGGAGCATTGACAAGCAACGGAGGTGATTACAGTCTGGTCATTACAGAGAACGGTTGTTCATCACCGCCCAGTACAGCAACGGTTGTGGTTTATCCCTCGCCAATAGTCAACGTGAGCCACAATGGCCCCTTGTGTGAAGGAGAGAATTTGGTGTTATCTACATCCAGCAACGCTACAAATTTTGCATGGACGGGCCCGCAAGGTTTTAATTCAACCAACCCCAATCCCGTAATCAATTCCATTTCATTGGCGCAAGCTGGCATGTATACCGTTGTTGGTATGTTGAACAATTGCTTCTCAAACCCTGTTTCAGCCGATATCATTGTCAATGAAAATCCAACCGTAAGCATTACCGGAGATTCACCCATTTGTTTCGGGGAGTCTATCAGTTTGAATTGCATCGGATTAACCAATGCCCAATGGTCAACACCTGAAGGAGCAACCTCGGGAATAACCATTTCTTCAATCCCTCCCTCCAATTACACTTACAATGTCCAAGGCTCAGACGCCAATGGTTGCGAAGGTTCAGCGCAATGGGATGTCGTGGTTATACATCCATATTTGACTGTTGACTCACTCTCCATAAATGCCTTTGGCAATACCGATTCAACAGAGG
>JBEISW010000050.1:0-10765 GCA_040375215.1 Crocinitomicaceae bacterium
AATAACGCCATTATCGCTAATCAATTCATATTCAATCGCTGATGAAATCATCATTTCAAGTGAATATCACAGGGAGGAAATGCTTTTCAATTCCAATTTAAATATTACGGCAAACAAAGTTACTTATTGGCTCCCAGAAGGTTGCTATGAGCTAAAATCTGAAACAAATGAAAAAAGCAACCTAGACACGATTGGTGTCTACTCTCCTGGACAATGGATCAGGAACCAACAAAATAAAAGCTTTGGAAGAAGCCACCTTCAGGCAAAGGAAGAGAATGTTCTTACTCAACTTAATCATTATGTCAAACAAAACAACATACAACTAATCATTTTTCTACATCCATGGGAAATTGTGAATGAGCAAACATTTGAGCAAACTAAACAATATTACAGCCATTTTGTTGATCGCGAAAATTTACATTTCAATCTATCCAAAAAGAAAAATATTGAAAGTTCTCTACACGTTTTTCTGGGCGTTGGGGTGTTCTCTAGTATATTGCTAGAAAGGCTTTCTCTTGGACTACCTTGTTTTATTGCAGAAGATCTAAGCTGGGAATTTCCATTAAAAAACTCTAAACTTCATAATATTAGTTTTAACGCTTTTGATACTTCCTTGGCCAATAAAATCGAGTCAATTAAAAATCTATCGACGACTCAATTTTTCTGCAAATTCGATCTAGCAGACTATATTAAACAATAACCCCGTCTATAAAAGTAACAAACCTCTGCTCGTTCCACTCAGAATAAATTATATCTGATTTCTGCAATATCCCCGAACATCCTGCTTGTTCAAATTTTGCAATAGGATCTTCCGTCATTTCAATGCCAACAGCCACTTCGGCTGCAATCATCTCATCCACGTATGCATCGTACGTACCTGTGAGAATCAAGGCGTAATTCATGATATCGTAGCCTATCGCATCGTAAAACGTGGTGCTGTAAACACTCAGTTGAATTTTGGATTTTGAAAACCAATCATTCAATGAACCCGATTGTACAATCTCCACTTGATCATCTGCTAATGCCTTGTACTTGGGCACATCCTGCTTGGGTTCGTAAGGGTGTAGTTTGACTACCATCTTCCAATCGGGGTGGTTTTTTAAGACAACTTTCAATTTTTCAATCCAAGGCAAATACTCGTCAGATAAAAACTTCTGTGCGCACATCAACACGATGTTTTCCTTTTCTTTCTTTTCCTGTTCTTGGACAAAAAGTTCCGTATAATCACCCATCATGAGCAATTGCTCTGGTTTCCATTCAATCCCCTGGAGCAAACGATTGCGCCATAGATCGCCATACATGAACAAATAGTCCGGTAAAAACATGTCTTTGATCCAAGGACGATAATCCTCAGGGTAGACATAATACAAATCGGCTCCGCTGATCAAACCGTGCTGAAGTTCTACCGTCTGAATGCCCATGTCCCGCATGGCACAGATAAAACCTTCATTGATGTAATGCACCGTAAAAAATACTTTCTTGTTAACTGACGGATTATATGACCCCAAACAACGCACGTACCGCATCAAACAAGAGTGGAGGGATGAATCCAAATAATGCAACTCTTCCTCGTTCCAACGACCCGAAGCTTGGGCTTTTTGGTAAACAGCATACAAGTCTTTCATTTGCTTCCAGACTTGACATCCAGGAAAAGCAAATTTTCCTTCTGCTTGTTCTATCAGCTGTTCTTGCGCTCCCTTTGCATCCCGACGCTTGACCAAAACGGTATAATCTCTCTTTTGCAAGGACTGCATGATCTTGGTGAAAAAAACAGATTTGCCATCGGCTGTTAAACGACCCGGATCTTGGATAACGAAAGGAGTTTGGATGCTTTTCTTTTTTCCAATGGTCTTTAAATACAACAGGAAAAAATATGCCCAACACACCAACATTGATCCCTTGAAAAACTGACGCTTCTGTTTGGCATTTTGTCTGTTGTTCAAATAGTAATGCAATGCAGATTGAAAAACCTTGAGGTAAGATCCTTTCTCTCCGACACAATCCAAACGGCCACCCAGTTTGTCCAGCACATATTTATGCACTGCAGGAAACGGTGTGGCAATGGGAACAGATGTTGTGGCTCTTTTTTGCACCATGGCAAGATAATGCGATTCAACGTTCCTCGTTATTTTTTATTAACTTGTAGACGATTTGAAAAACAAATTTTTCCATAACCTCCAGGGCGCAGGGCAATTGATGTTTGTCTTTCTCACCATGACCTTTGTGGTGGAAACCTTGCGCATGATGCTGGGCCTACCTCCTCTAGGTGCAAGCCCAATCATTGGCCTACTCATCAGTTTTTATTGGGCATGGAAATTCCACAGAAAAGAAATTTGGAGCACCTTTATTTTTCTCATCATTCTGGGCTATTGTGGATGGGCTGCATTTTTATTTTACGATCTTTCCTTTGATGGTCAATGGTACCACCAAGATGCCATCATCCATTTGCGCAATGGCTGGAACCCTTTCTGGGACGCTCCTTTGGCCCATGAAGCGGTCTCAGGTTTCAATGCCAATTATGTCAACCATTACGCCAAGGCGCCTTGGACTTTAGCCTCTGCCTTTTACCAATGTTTGCCTTACATCCAGTGGAGCAAAGCTGGAAATTTGATGTGGCTTGCCACTTCTTTTCTGATTACCCTCGGCGCCCTTTTCAGATGGACACAACGTCCCTTTGTCTCCGCTATGATTGCTTTGCTCCTGGCCTTGTCGCCTGTGGCTGTGGGACAGTCATTGAGCTTCTATGTCGATGGCCAATTGTATTCCCTGATGCTCATTTTGCTCATCTTCTTGGCAGACATCTTCATTGATGGTCCTTCCTTCTATCGTTGGTTCAGTGTGGGTGTTGCCTTTATTTACTTGTCCAACATCAAATTCACCGGGTTGGTCTATGCCAGTATTTTCTTCTTTGGTCTTTTTATGGTGGTTGTTTTTAAACACAAAAAGATTTGGTGGAATGTTTTATCTCGAGGCGTTGTCATTTTCATTCTCGTTTTTTTTGTGGTGGGTCATTGCACCTATGTGCGCAACTGGAAAGACAAAGGGCATCCCTTCTTTCCCTTGATGGGAGAGGGCAACGAGGGAATACGCGTAGCGCAAGTGCATTACCCCAAGAACTTTTTTAACATGAACCGCTGGCAAAGATGGAATGCAGCTACCTTTCATTATCCGGGTTACACCTCGCCTGACGAATTTCCATCACATCCCAAAAAACTTTTCCACCGCAAAACCGTTCGTGAATCGATTCTCTATTATCGATTGCATCAACCGATGGTCATTGCTCCGTTAGGACCATTTTCTGCGGAACTCATTTTGTTATTAATTCCCTTGTTTCTGTTCCTTTTGTGGCGAAACAAAAAAGGCTTATTCCCATGGCTATTGGGCGGTATCCTAGTCAGCGTTTGCATTCAGCCTGAATTCTGGCACTACCGCTATGCGCCCCATCAACTTTTCATTTACGGCTTTATATTGCTCTTTGGTCTGTTGGATGACAGCCGTTGGATTCAGCGTTATTCCCTCATCATCATCCTGGGTTTTTTGACCAATTTCAGCATCATTGGCTATGAGTACTACCAATGGAATCGACAAGGAACGCGGGCCATTCGCGCAGAAAAAAGGGTTTTAAAAAACAACACCATCTACATCAAAAAAGGATGGCTCAAGTCAATGGAAATACGCTTGGCGGAATGGAAAGTGAAAACCATTCCCTATCCCAATACAACTGCCGCTCCCGAGTGGAAGTCTTTTGCAGCTGATGATTTCTCTGATTGGAAATATATCTTTGTCCCATGAGATTGTATTGGGAATTGATGCGTGTAAAAAGTTGGGTGAAGAATGGTTTTCTATTTCTTCCCTTGGTCTTCTCATTGAATCTGATGCATGAAAACCTAGTGCAGCGCGCCATTTTTGCCTTTATCGTTTTTACCTTGTCCTGTTCATTCATTTATATCATCAATGATTGGGCAGACGCAGACAAAGATGCTTTGCACCCACGCAAAAAAAATAGACCTATCCCATCCGGGAAAATTTCTAAAAATCAAGCGCTTTTGGTCGGGCTACTGGCCATTGGAAGTGCCGTTGGCATTTTTGTTTTGACCCAACTGCCAATGGCATTTGGCGGTATTACTTTGCTCTATGTCCTGTTGAACATCGCGTACTCTTTTGTTTTAAAATCCATCAATATCATTGAATTTTTTATTGTTGCCATCAACTTCGTATTTCGTGTTTTGGCGGGTTGCTATGTCATACAAGTAAATCCTACCTCTTGGATTTTGGTGGTGAGTTTCTTCTTGGCCTTGTTCCTTATTTTGATCAAACGCAAATCAGAATTGGTTGTCTTAAAAGACCAAGCTAAAAACCACCGTGCAGTGCTCCAGCATTATTCTGTGGAGCTATTGGACAAATTCATTTTCATCGTGGCCACCATCACCATCACGGCGTACTTGCTGTACACGATGGATGTCAAGGTACAGACAGCGTTGCATACCGATAAAATCTTGTACACCTCACTCTTTGTGGTACTGGGTATTTTTCGATTTGTTCAATTGAGCCAATCCAGCGAATTTGAGGGAGAGGGCGACCCCACCACCCTGCTGTTCAAAGATCGCTTCACGCAAGTAAACCTCTTGCTTTGGATGATTTCCCTCATTGCATTGCTCTATGTCTAACGAAAATTCCATTGCCGTCTTTGATTTTGATGGAACGCTTTACCGAAAAGACACACTCATTGCATTTTGTCTTTTTGTCTACAAAAAACATCCCTGGAGGATGCGCTTTTTTCCTTTGCAATGTGTAGCCGCCGCCCTTTACTTTTTCAAGCTTATTCCCTTGCTCACATTTAAATCCTTGTTCATTCGGTTTACTTCTGGATGGAATACGGATGAGTTAAAAAAACAAATTGCTGCATTCTGGTCGGACCAAAAAACAGTTGACTTTCATGACAACATTCTGCAAGCGCTGAAAGATTGCCAAAGTAATAACATCCCATGCGTTTGCATCTCAGCCTCTCCCCAACTGTTTATTCAACCCATTTGTGACCAATGGGGGATTGAGGTGCTGGGTTCGGAAATCGCGCAGCGCAATAATACCTGGGTTTTTGAATTCAATTGCCGTGGACAAAACAAGGTGATCGCCTTGAAAGAAAAACATCCAAATGCTAAAATAGAAGTTGTATTCAGTGACAACCACGACGACGACCATTTATTCGCGATAGCGCAAAAAAGCTTTTGGGTGAAGAATGGAAATCCTGTTCCGTTTATTGCACCATGATGCGCTTTTCGCCTGGTATTTCCAGCGTTCCGATGCGGTAAAGATTTTGTCCTGCCGCTTTTGCTTGGGCCTCTAATTCAGCAGTTACTTCAGGTCTCACCGTCATCATCAATCCTCCAGAAGTTTGCGGATCAAACAATGGAATCAATTGCGCCATGGCGGCAATATTGGTGAACGATGCGTACTTGGAGTAGGTCTTCATGGCCATGTCTGCGTAAATGCTCTGCGCAATCAAGGGTTCAACCCCTTCCAGCAATGGTATTTGCGCCATGTTCAGCACAGCGGTGCAATCCAATGATTCTATCATCTCCATCAAATGGCCAACTAGGCCAAACCCCGTAACATCTGTCATGGCGGTTACACCGGGCATGGTTCCTGCCACAGCACCAAAGGCATTCAACTGTGTCATGCAGGCAATGGCTGGAGCAAATGTTTCCGCATCAATGATGCCTCTCTTAAACGCGGTGGCCATCACGCCAACTCCCAATGGTTTGGTGATGTACAAGACATCCCCCAACTGCGCGGTGTTGTTTCTTTTCAATGACGATTGGCTGACCCTTCCGGTAACGGACAGTCCAAAAATGGGCTCTTGGGTTTCTATGGAATGTCCTCCGGCAAGCGCTACTCCTGCTTGCTCACACACCTCACGCGCTCCCTGCATTACTCGGGAAGCCGAAGCGGTCCCCAACGTGGCCACGGGCCAACCCAATATCGCCAAAGCCATCTCAGGCTTGCCACCCATGGCATAGACATCGCTCAACGCATTGGTAGCTGCAATGCGACCAAAGTCAAAAGGGTCATCTACGATGGGCATAAAAAAATCAGTAGTATGCACCAAACATTGCTCTCCCTCCCACACCATCACTGCGGCGTCGTCATTGCCCTCATTGCCCACCAATAGCGTAGGTCCGCCCTGAATACTGCGGTGCCCGTTCAATATCTCGTGCAGTTGTTGTGGTGCTATTTTACAACCACATCCGCCTGCCTTTGTTTGTTGTGTCAATTGAATGTCTTGCATAATTCTAGTATCGCTTGCGCCCATTGTTCCAATGTCCATTCCGCATCGTGTGGAAGATGGATGATCATTTGCTGTTCTTGTAACCCGCTGTGGTGCTGGTAATTTTTATCGTAATAATGCAATAGCATCGTTACCCACTTTTCTTTGTCTCCTTGCTCCAAAGCCTCTACTGCCTCCTTCACTTGCTCAGATCCCATGCGCTTTTTGAGTTGCATCGTCTTGGTTGCCAAGGCTTCGGTATCAAACTGTCCGTAAACTTTTAAAATGTGCTCTACCCGTTGAGGTATTGTTCTTACCACCTCCACCCGCGGCGAATCCCACATCTGCTTAAAAAAAGCGTCGGGCACTCTAATTCTGCCGATCATTCTACTCTCACTTTCTACCAGTAAAAGTTGATCTTTAATCTGTTGGTATAAATAACAACCCAAAACATTTTCAAATTGTTCTTGTGTGGGTTGTTCTGGCAATCCCAATCCTCCAAAAGCAGATCCACGGTGGTGGGCCATTTCTTCCAAATCCAATACTGGTTCGCCTTGCTGACACAACAACTGCAAGACCTCTGTCTTTCCTGATCCCGTTAACCCTCCCACCATCAGCATTTTCATGGGCGATGCAAAAGTGGCAATCCACTGATTGCGCCAGGCCTTGTATCCGCCCTCCACCATCAATACTTCAAAACCAACTTCTGCCAATAAACCCGCTGTAATCTTGCTGCGCAAACCACCTCGCCAACAATGCAAAATGATTTTGGTTCCTTTACAAAGCGACTTGGCACGGGCTTGAATTTCCGGAAAAAATGGGGTAACAAGTTGATACCCCAATTCAATCGCCGCTGCCTGTCCTTGTTCTTTATAACAACAGCCCACCAAATGGCGGTGTTCATTATTTAGCAACGGAATATTGATGGCACCTGGAATATGACCTGCCTCAAACTCTTTGGGAGATCGCACGTCCACTACGGTCAATTGACCTTGCCCATAAAGCGCAATGGCTTCTGCTACGGGAATAAATGTGGGACTGGTCATGGCTTATACACCATCACCGTCCAATAGATTGCCCAAGCCTCCTAAAATACTTCCTTCTTCTTTTCTTCCGCCTACTGAACCATAAGACATGATTCTACTGGCCAATCTGGAAATGGGCAATGTTTGCAACCACACTTTACCGGGTCCTCTCAACACTGCGTAAAACAATCCCTCTCCACCAAAAATGGAATTCTTGATTCCACCAATAAATTGAATGTCAAAATCCACATCTTGTGTGTAAGCCACGATACAGCCGGTATCCACGCGCAATACTTCACCAGGTCCCAATGTGCGTTCAATGATGTGTCCGCCTGCATGACAAAAGGCCAATCCATCACCTTCTAACTTTTGCATGATGAATCCCTCACCACCAAACAATCCTGTTCCCAACTTCTTTTGCCATTCAATTCCCACACTAACCCCTTTGGCTGCGCACAAGAATGAATCTTTTTGACAAATCACCTTGCCGCCCATTTGTTGCAAGTCCATGGGAATAATGCGACCAGGATAAGGTGAAGCAAAAGCCACGCGCGCCTTGTTGTATCCCATGTGGGTAAAGGCCGTCATGAAAAGACTCTCACCCGTCAACATGCGCTTACCTGCGCTCATCAACTTCCCAAAGAATCCGTTGTTCTGTGTTGTACCATCGCCAAAGATGGTTTCCATCTGGATGCCATCGTCCATGTACATAAACGCTCCGGCCTCTGCCACAACGGTTTCTTGTGGATCCAGTTCAATCTCCACACATTGCATTTCCTCACCGTAGATGCGAAAGTCGATTTCGTGGTTTCTTCTCATGTTTGTATTTTATACCAATTCAATATCAAAGTTGACCAAGGACACAAATTGCGCAATGCGGGCATTGATGTCATCTTGGTTGATTTCCAATAAACGTTGTGGACCAAACTTCTCGCAAGTGAAAGAGGCCATGGCAGAGCCCACGATAATGGCGCGCTTCATGTTCTCAAAAGAATAGTTTTGGGTCTTGGCCAAGTAGCCTGCAAATCCGCCAGCAAAGGTGTCTCCCGCTCCTGTTGGATCTACCACATCTTCCAAAGGAAGTGCTGGAGCAAAGAATACTTGGTTTTCATGGAAAAGCAAAGCGCCATGCTCACCTTTTTTAATGATCAAATATTTAGGACCCATCGCCAAGATCTTTTTAGCCGCTTTCACCAAGCTGTGCTCTTTGGACATTTGGCGGGCTTCTTCGTCATTGATAGACAACACATCCACGCGTTTGATCACCGCCATCAAATCGTCCCAAGCGACATCCATCCAGAAGTTCATGGTGTCCATGACAACAAAAGCTGGGCGGGTTGGGAATTGATCCAAAACAGAAGATTGCACCGCAGGCACCAAGTTGCCCAACAACAAAACAGGGGCGTTGGTGTAGGAGGCTGGAACTTTGGGGTCAAAAGAGGCCAATACGTTGAGGTCGGTCACCAATGTATCGCGGGTGTTCATATCAAAGTGGTACTTGCCGGACCAGTAGAAAGATTTTTCGCCCATTTTGATTTCGAGCCCTTCTTGATCGATGCCGCGGTTTTTCATATCGGCAAGGAAATCGGAGGGAAAATCTTCACCTACAACGGACACCAAACCTGAGGAGTCAACAAAGTGGGATGCGGTGAGGGTGATGTAGGTAGCGGCGCCACCGATGACATTTTCTTGTTTAGCAAAGGGGGTTTCGATGGAATCGAAAGCGACAGTACCTACAGCGACTAGTTTCATGATAAAAAAATTTTGACAAAGATATTGTGAAGTTGGCGGATTTGATTATTTTTGCCGTCCGATTCCGACCCAAACTCGGTGTTTTACCTTGGTAACGACAAGGAGCTGAAGAATAAGTTGAGTGGTTTTGACAGATGGGAAAGCCCATTTCTCAAAAAGGTAACACTCCTCAGTAGCTCAGCTGGTTAGAGCACATGACTGTTAATCATGGGGTCCCTGGTTCGAGCCCAGGCTGAGGAGCGGAAAAGGCTGCATTAGTGCAGCCTTTTTTTGTGGGATAATGTTAATCATGGTCCCGAAAGCTTTCGGGACTGGTTCGAGCCCTCCCGAAACGTCGGGATGAGGAGCGGAAAAGGCTGCGTAATGCAGCCTTTTTTTGTGAGAAAATTTTATGGGGTCCCTGTAGCGATGCCTCGCTACGAGCCCTCCCGAAACATCGGGATGAGGAGCGGAAAAACCCTGTAAACTCTAATGTTTATGGGGTTTTTTGTTGATAGCCTAATTTCTTGGGAATTGATGAAAATGGGATTTTTTAGGCTGATTTTTTGGGAATACCTGCAAATTACCTGCACACATTTTTGCTTGTGTCTGTCATAATACATCAACATTATGGCAAGGCGGCTTTATTTATATGACAGCATTTATTGATGAGTTTAGTTGCAAAAGCGTGGGATGAGGAATTAGCTATAGCATTAGTAAAAAATTATGTTTGGATGTTCTAGCCAATGGTTGAGAAGAACACGGCAAACCTGAAATAATGAACTCGGATATGGTTGCAAAATACACTAGCCGTGCGTGGTCTCAACACTTGTCGGCCAAAGAAATTCGAATATCCATAGATAGCGAAGGAAGGTCCCGATGAAACCTAAGAAGAATAAATCAAAAAAAGTTTAACTGGATTTAACAACTTTTGGTTAAAGAAAAAGGGGGAGGCCGTTTTATAGATATATTTACCTTATGAGGATTGGCTTAGGTGATATAACAGAGGGATTCTTAAAGCTTATTGGTGTTAAAACTATCATCTTTTATTTTTCAAAAAAGTTTGGTTTTGATTGTGGCTGTGATGAGAGGAAGAAGAAAATGAATGAAATAAACCTAAATTTATCTACCCTGAAAGAAAGAAAAAAAATACTTGAACGTGAATTAAAAAAATTATATGAAGATCGACCCCTCGATTGAATTGTTGAATTAATCATAATAGTACCGACTTCTCTTCATCATTGCTTAGTAATTTACTTGATAACGACCCTATTTCGTCTAATAATTCTTTATGCTCTCTAGTACCTTTGGTTTGTTGTTTTAAATAATCAGAAAATCTTTTTTGGTCTTTTTCGTTTATTGTCGGCGGAATGACAATTGGCTTTGGTGTTTTCTTTTTCATTTAAAATATAATTAACGTCCTTTACGTCGCGCCCTATCGCTTTGTAATGCTTGTTCTAAAGAATCACAGCTAGTTAATTTAAGACCTATTTTTTTAGCCGCTGCTACAGTTTCTTTACATTTTCTTAAATACTCTTCAGCTCGTCTATTATACATTTCCATTTCATCTCTAGTAGTGTTAATTTTATGTACAATTTCATTCCATTCAGCCGATCCTTTTAGCTTATCAATGTCTTTATTTAGGTTGTTGAAAATAAAACTCTTGGTTGAGAAAACTTGCTCGATATTTTCCAACAATCCAGCATTTTTATTTGCTGCAATCCGGTAGATGTGTCTTAGGCAA
>JBEISW010000140.1:0-6107 GCA_040375215.1 Crocinitomicaceae bacterium
CGATAACTGAAAGCAATAGCCATCGGTAGCGAATGGACATGTTTGCACTTCCACTTAATCTTATTGCTGTGAAGTAAGTATAAAAAATAGAAAACAAGAGAATAACAAATGCACCCCAATGGGTCAACGAATAAAAAAACAAACTGGCCAATAGAAGTGGTAACCACCTCCAAGAGGCTGAGGTCAAACGAACCACCAGAATGGTGATCAGTAAAAATCCAACGTATGACCAGGATTGAAAGACCACCTTACTCCGCCAACTTCTGGGTCAACAAATCATACAAGTCTCCGACATTGCTCATGTTCATCACTTCAAATCCAGTGATTTCAACATCAAACTCTTCTTCCATTCCGGAGATGATGTCCAAATGCGTGATGGAATCCCAACCGGCAATATCCTTGGCAGTTGTTTCGCGTTGAACGGAAATACCTTCGTTTTTAAATACTTTTCTAAACACACCAACTACGCGTGCCGTCAATTCTTCATTGCTCATGTCAAATAATTTTTTCTTAATGTTTGTTTGTCAATCTTTCCGCTGGTATTGATCGGGAATTGTGGTACACTAAAAACATTTCTCGGCAACATATAACCGGGAACTTTCTCTCGCATGGCCGCAAGGACTACTTGCTCTTCTGCTGTTCCTTCTACAAAGGCAAACAGAGTGGTAACACCGTTCTCCTGCTGGGCCAATACTACCCCAGCATCGTGACCTACGCATTGACGCAGGTGATGCTCTACCTCTCCCAACTCCACCCGATAGCCATTCACTTGAACCTGGTTGTCTTTGCGGTTCACATACATGACCTTACCGAAAGCATTCTTGAAAACAATATCTCCCGTTTTGTACCAGTAAATCCCTGTTGTATCCTGAAACAACACTTCCATGGTTTTCTCAGGTTGTCCTAAATAACCATGAAAAATTTGAGGTCCTCCAATCCACAACTCTCCTTGCTCTCCTTCCTTGACATCCATTCCCTTTTCGTCAACGATGCGCATATCAATGGTTTTGAGCGGTTGTCCAATGGGACAAAGGCCATTCATCAATTGCGATTCTATGGAATCATCCAAAGCATCAATCATCGACCAAACCGTTCCTTCCGTAGGTCCATAAGCATTATCAACTGTGCTGTTTACTGCGCAAGTCAACCACTCTTGAACCACTGAATAAGGCAAAGCTTCACCGGTGAACAAAGTTTTGGTGACCCACGGCTGCGTCATTTTCAACATTTTCAAGCGGCGCAAATAAAACAGCGCCGATGGCGGAAGCGTAACAAAATCAACCTGATGATCATGAATGGCTTTAAATGCGTTAATTGCTGTGATGCCATTCAAATCAGCCACCACCAATTCCGCACCCTGCGTCCATGCCAGCAATACGCAAGCTATGGAGACATCAAAGGACAATTCGAAAGCTTGCAACACTTTGTTTCCAACACTTAATGGATACCGCTCCCACATGTCTTGCATCAATGCCAAAAGATGATCATGTCCAATAGGTATTCCTTTGGGAACACCTGTGCTTCCTGATGTAAACAAGGTATAGGCCAATGAATATGGCTCAACTTCCTGAAGTTCTGTTACTTCATCGGTATAAAAAATCGGTTGCAAAGCGGGTACCAAGTCACGTACTTCATTTGAACTTGCCGATTGACACAACACGTGCTGCAAATTTCGTTCTTGAACAATTTTATCCAACCGCTCTTTCGGAAACTTATGGTTGATGGGCACGTACGCATTGCCTGACAACCAAATACCCAAAAGTCCTGCATACATCTCTAATTGATTGTCCGTGAACAATCCAACACTGGTGTTCTTAATTCCTTGCGCTTGTAGGGACGATGAAACAGCCATTGACTTCTGATACAACTGCGCATAGGTCCATGTTTCTGCCCCCAAGGTGATGGCCTTGGCATTTGGATGTTGCTGCACTTGTTGAAGTATGGAGGAAATGACCGTCATGGTAGATTGCGAATATAACAACTACTCATTTTTTCCACAACGGAAAACTGTGATGGTGACAAGGATTATATTTGAGGCATGAAACTCATTTCTTTCAATGTCAATGGCGTTAGGGCCATCACCAAAAAAACTTTTGTGGATGATGTGCGCGCCATGAATCCAGATATTTTGTGTCTTCAAGAAACCAAGGCCAATGATCAACAAACAGAAGAAGCCTTGCAAGCTTTTGATGAATATTTCATCTACACCTCATCTGCTGTGCGACCCGGATACAGCGGTACCGCGGTGTTGACCAAGACCAAACCGCTTTCCGTGACCTTTGGTTTGGGAATGGAAGAACACGACCAAGAAGGTCGCAGTGTCATTGCAGAATACGATAATTTTATCTTAGTGAACTGCTATGTGCCCAACAGCGGCAGTGAATTGGCCCGTTTGGATTACAGAGAAAAATGGGACGCTGATTTGTTGGACTTCTTGAAGAATTTAGAAAAAAACAAGCCTGTTGTTTTCTGCGGTGATCTAAATGGTGCCCACAAAGCCATTGATTTGGCCAATCCCAAATCCAATTACAACAAAAGCGCAGGTTTCACTCAGCGCGAAATCAATGGTATTGAAAATCTTCTGAATGCCGGATTTGTAGACACATTCAGACATTTTTATCCTGAGGAGGTCAAGTATTCTTGGTGGAGTGCGCGTTTTAACTCACGTGCAAAGAATGTGGGTTGGAGAATCGATTATTTCTTGGTTAGTCCAACAATGACTGCACAACTCAAGGATGCTTTCATACTCAATGACGTGATGGGATCAGATCATTGCCCCGTTGGCATTGAATGGTAGTTGTGTAATCCACATCACTGAAAACAAAAACATACATCGCTTTCCTTTGCACCATGAAAAACATCGCAGCTATTCTTACCCTATTGGTCACCTTGATGGCCTGTCAAAATTTCAATAGTCAAGCACAACAAACGGGGGGCGGTGCACCTACTTCCGTTGATGCAAAAGCCTTTGCAGCGCTCATCAAAACCAAAACCGATGGTCAGTTGGTAGACGTCAGAACACCTGGAGAATTTCAAGGTGGATACATTGCTGGCGCGATGAATTTGGACTTTAATGGCAGCGACTATGGACGACAAGTGGCATCGCTCGATAAAAACAAACCCGTTTTGGTTTACTGTTTATCCGGCGGAAGAAGTGCCTCTGCAGCAAAAGGCATGCGCAATGCGGGATTCAAAGAGGTGATTGAATTGCAAGGCGGCATCATGTCATGGAACAAAAACGGATTGCCCCTAGCAGGAGCCAATAACGCAGCCACTCCTGGAATGAGCAAAAATGATTTTGACAAAATATTGATAGACAACCCCGTTGTATTGGTGGACTTCTATGCCCCCTGGTGCGCCCCTTGCAAAAAAATGAAACCCACCTTGGATGAAATTGAAAAAGAATACAATGCTAAGGTGAAAGTTGTCAGAATCAATGTGGATGAAAACAAAGCATTGAGCAAAGAATTGAATATTGAAATCCTTCCCACCTTAATGATTTACAAAGGCGGAAAGCACTTTTTCCAGCACGAAGGGATTATTGAAAAATCAGAATTGGTGAAGGAATTGTAATCACTTGGCAGTCAAATGGGATTGAATAATATTACAAATAGTCCTGAGTTGAGGTAATGAATCCTTGGTATGATAAACTTTACGAATGTCCACTTCATGATACTCATGAATGATGAAATTTCTGAATGATCTTGGTAAATGCCATGGGTATTCATATTGCTTCAATATGTGAAAATCAACTCCCGAAACCGCTTCCCCGATAATTAAGAATTGGAACTGTATGGCGCTTTGAAGGACGATGCTACTGACAAAATCCTGTTCAGTCTGATTCAGCAAAATTTCATCAATTGAGTCTATTGCATTTAAAATATCTTGAATTCTCTCAAGATTACTTCTTTTGGACATAAACTTCAATTTTTTCCTTTTCCACAGAAGCTTGAGCAAATTCTTTGACATGCCCCCACTCTACAAGGTCCACCTTGACCCTTAATTTTTGAGATAGTTCGAAGGACAATTGAATAAGATCAAACATGGACCACTTGTATCGATTATCAAGCTTCACCATTACATCTAGGTCACTCTTTTTATTTTGAGTGCCTCTGGCATAAGAACCAAAAATCCAAGCTTTTAAAACCGCCTTATGCTTGGCCATAACATGTGAAATCGATGACCGAATGTGGTTCATTTGATGATTAAACAACTTTCTTTCATAGGTTACTTCCGCTTCTGCCATCTTCAAAACTTTCAATGGATCTGGAACTTGATACAATTTTTGACAAATTTCGTCACAAAGCAATAAGTTGCTCAATTCATCTTCCTGCGCTGCTAATCCAACTGCCAATTTTGTTAACATCTGTTCATTGGGTACACGATGTCCATTCTCAATTTTACTGAGAACAGCAGCATCAATACCCACTCTTTCTGCCAAGGTTAACAAAGTTAAATTCTGATCTTTTCGCAAACGATGAATATGTTCTCCAAACTTGTTCATTTTGACAAAATTAATCAAATTTTTATTATATCAAAAATAATGCTCCACGGCAAACTGGTATTGTTCAATAAATATTTTCTTGAATGCACTGAGGTTATTGCGTTCATAAAAAATCAATAGCGCTTTTTTGTAAGCTATCGGATCAATGGTCCTAAAAGACAACGGACAATCCCTATGGTACATCAATATCGCATTGCTCACAATCCTGGCCGTGCGCTTGTTCCCATCATCAAAGGGCTGGATGTAACTAATCAGCAACAAGGCCAATAAAGCCTTTTCCCATACATTATGACGCGCATTGATCAAGTCACACATCCCCAATAAAGCTTCACGGATTTGGTGTTCATTGTCCAATGGTTTGTATTGTGTGCCTGATATCCCAACTCTTCTGTTTCTAATGTTGCGCTGAACACCCAACTCCTTGATGAGCATGCTGTGCACATCTTCCAAAACATTCACCTTGAGCGGCTCAATGAAATTGGGATGATCCAATAAAAAGTCCAAAGCCGACTTGTGATTCAACAACATCACCGCCTCATCCTTGGTCTTTCCAGATGCCGTCAATTGTTGTTTCAAAAGCAATTCCGTTTCCAATAAGGAATAGGTGTTGCCCTCTATTTGTGACGACTTCCAACTCAAATCAATGGCCAATCTTTCAAACTCTGTTTTGAATTCTGATTGATGCAATTGTTGAATGTTCTGTTTGAATTTTCCAGAAGTACGGTGAAGCAATACCAACTCCTTGGAAGTAAATATGCTCCCCTGCTCAGCAATGGTATCCAACAAGTTAAAATTAAACGAAGGGATAATCTCTCGATCCAAATCTTCTTGCTGAAAATACTCCTCGACATCAACCTCACCGCGCAATGTAAAAGCTGGATTCAAAGCATACAATGTACCGCGACCATTCCCATACTTGGCCACCTCTTCTTCCACCATCATGGCATTCAACGTCCTTTTCACTGTAGCATATGCCACTGGTGTCTCCATCAATCGGTGCAATTCTGCAGAAGAAATCTGCGGATAACGCTTGAGCAATGTCGCGATTTCATTTCTAATCGGCAATCTTTCCCTTCCCATAATTGAGCCTTATTAAATTAAAGCTCAAAATTACAAATATCTCACCGAAAAAACAACAATAATAATCATTATTTTGAGCCTCAATTCATTCAAGTCCACCACTATTGCCAACAACAGCCCTTTTGGATGCATTGAAATCCTGGTCAAAAAGGCCAATAAACAGGGCTTTTTCGTACTTTTGCCGCAATGGAAAATCTTGTCTATCAACCCAAAAATAAAGTGAGAGTGGTAACTGCTGCGTCGTTGTTCGACGGGCATGACGCGGCCATCAATATCATGCGCCGCATCATCCAAACCACAGGATGTGAAGTGATTCATTTGGGCCATGACCGTTCTGTTGAGGAAGTGGTCAATTGCGCCATTCAAGAGGACGTGCAAGCTATTGCTATGACGAGCTACCAAGGCGGTCATACTGAATATTTCAAGTACATGTTTGATCTCCTTCAAGAAAAAGGAGCCGGTCACATCAAAATTTTTGGTGGTGGCGGTGGTACCATTCTACCTGAAGAAATCAAAGAATTAC
>JBEISW010000363.1:0-1855 GCA_040375215.1 Crocinitomicaceae bacterium
ATCATTGATATTGAGCGCTGGATGATAAGTATTTGTGGTTCCCCCAATCTGGCCGAAATACTCCATAGAACCAATGGCTACAACTTCACCGTTATTGTTCACCATTTGGCTTACATAGGGGTAGTTGATGAAATCGGAATCGCTTCCTTCAAAGGCCACATCAACATACCAAAGTTCCTCAGCGGTATTCAAGGTGATATTGGTTACGCAAAATAAATCGCATCCAAAGTTACTTTGGCCCACTGAATGTTTGTTTTGAATCAATAACGTTACAAACATTAAAAAAATAGAGTATATTTTCATGTCACTAAAATAAAGCAAATGCAAACAGGACCTCACAAAATTTGGGATGAACGCTATTCACAAGATGAATTTGTATACGGAAAAGAACCCAATGCATTTTTTGCCCAAAACCTGCATCACATTCTCAAAGGCAAAGTACTATTCTCCGCGGAGGGAGAAGGACGCAACGCTATTTATGCTGCAGAGAACGGATATAATGCGATTGCTTTTGATATCAGTTCAGAAGGTAAAAAGAAAGCTTTGCAATTAGCTACCGCAAAGGATGTTAGCATAGAATACTCTATCAGTGATGCGCTCAACTTTCCAATTGTACCATGTGAGTATGAAGCTTTGGTGGTTGTCTTTAATCATTTTCCGAAGTCTCAACAGCCCGTCATTTTTTCGCATTTACTCAAAGGAGTTAAACCTGGCGGCAAAGTTTTGTTTCAGTGTTTTTCTGAAGGGCATCTCCCCTACCGAGAAAAAAGCAATGTTGGTGGACCACCAGAGTTGGATTTATTGTATAACTTACAACAAGTCAAGCAATTTTTCGAAGGTTTCAAGACACTGCATTTGGAAGAGCACGAAGTAATTTTATCCGAGGGCCAATATCATGACGGAATGGGATTGGTGATCAGCGGAATTTTTGAAAAATAAATTATAGTAATTCGTTTGTATACATTTACTGTAAACTATCGCCACCACTATTCAATCAAACACGCTATTTCTGGGTCTCTTCTGATTAGTTTTCTGATATTGAATTTCAACGCTTTTAACGCAAGGGGCGCAAGGGATTGCGCAACGGACGCGAAGAAATAAATTGTACAATAAAAAGCTTCCCCCATCTTTGTACAAATTTTAAATGATGAAAACAGCATTGATAACAGGCGCATCTTCAGGGATTGGAAGAGCCATGAGTTTTTTGTTTGCCAAAGACGGCATTGGATTGGTCATCACCGCCCGCAATGAAAGTGCTTTAATCGATTTACAGAAAGAGATCAATGCGCAATATTCAGTGCCTGTAACGGTTATAGCTTGCGACCTATCGGAAACCGGCGCTGCTCATGCCTTGCATCAAAACATACAATCCAAAGGCATAACCATTGATTATCTGATTAACAATGCTGGTTTTGGCGATACCGGATGGTTTGTTCAAACCCAATGGAGCAAGAATGATCAAATGATTCAACTCAACATTACTGCCCTTACAGCATTGTGTCAGTGTTTTATTCCAGAAATGAAGGAACGCAAATTTGGACGCATTCTGAATGTGGCTTCAACCGCGGCATTTCAGCCAGGCCCTACGATGGCTGTCTATTTTGCAACCAAATCCTATGTGCTGCATTTTTCAGAAGCCATCAATAGTGAGTTGAAAGGAACAGGGGTTAGTGTTACTGCACTTTGCCCTGGGCCAACAGAGACCAACTTTGCCAACGCCGCAGGATTCAAGGACGACGGCATATTTGACAAGAATCAAAAATTCCCAAGTGCTGAGGAAGTTGCTCAATTTGGTTATCAGGCCCTGATGAACCAAAAATCAGTTGTTATTCATGGGTTAAAGAATTACATTTTG
>JBEISW010000028.1:0-13503 GCA_040375215.1 Crocinitomicaceae bacterium
AATGCAGGGTAAAAGCCAAACCATCAGTCTGTCGAATGAAATGAATGCCATGCGGAGCATCATCGGAAAAATCAGAAATGCCCATTCCGTAAAACCAAACAATGATCAACAGCAAAAAGTACCGCATGAGGCTAAAGTACTTCATTTCAGCACAAAGAATCGTCTGAAAAAGTTGAAGGTTGAAATCCTGTTCATATCACACAAAAAAAAAAGCAATTTGTGACTTTTGTTACTTGTGCATTGGTTAAATTTGACGCGCTAAACGCAAGGAAAATGACATCAACTTCACATTTATGGGATTACTTCCCAATCGTAATCATGGCTTTGATTGCTTTGGGATTTGTAGTAACCACCATGGTATTAACCCACACTTTGGGTCCCAAACGACACGTTAAAATCAAAGAGGAAGCTTTTGAATGCGGAATTGAGTCAAAAGGCAACGCTAGAACTCCCTTCTCTATCAAGTATTTCTTGGTGGCCATTTTGTTTGTTCTTTTTGACGTTGAGGTTATTTTCATGTACCCTTGGGCAGTGAACTTTACAGAGCTCGGAGTGTTTGGACTTTGGGAAATGTTCACCTTCATGGGATTGATGATTGTAGGCCTTGTGTACATCATTCGCAAAGGCGCATTGAATTGGGATTGATTTTTAATACAACATTGACAAATGCAAACAAGTGTAGATATTCATCCAGACCACAAGCCTGAAGGGCATGAGGGTTCTGGTTTTTTTGCCACTACTTTAGACAAAGCCGTTGGAATGGCGCGTGCCAATTCCTTATGGCCGCTGCCTTTTGCCACATCATGTTGTGGTATTGAGTTCATGGCCACCATGGCGTCCACCTATGACTTGGCTCGCTTTGGATCAGAACGTTTGAGTTTCTCTCCAAGACAAGCTGATTTGTTGATGGTCATGGGAACCATTTCAAAGAAAATGGCCCCAGTTCTTAGACAAGTATACGAGCAAATGGCAGAACCGAAATGGGTTTTAAGCATGGGAGCTTGTGCATCATCTGGTGGCATTTTTGATACCTACAGTGTTTTGCAAGGCATTGACCGCGTGATTCCTGTAGACGTTTACATCCCCGGTTGTCCACCTCGCCCTGAACAAGTTTTGGATGGCATCCTTAAGATTCAAGAATTGGCCAAATCAGAAGGCCTCAAAAGACGTCTAACCCCCGAATACAAAGCCAAATTGGCTGCATACGGATTGGAATAATACCATGAGTGAATTACACGACAACATTTTACAAGCCTTGGAAGAACGTTTCCCAGGCGCAGTAATATCCTCTGGCGATGAAAGGGATTTTCCCGTTTTTCATTTGCAGAAAAATCAATTGATTGCTGTCCTTACTTTCTTGAAACAAGAAAAGGGATTCAATTTCTTGACCACCATGTGCGGAATTCATTATCCAGAGCAAGGAGATCTTGAATTTGCATTGATGTATCAATTGCACAACATGGTACAAAATCAGCGCATTCGTTTCAAAGTGTTTATGCCCAAAAGTCAATTGGATGTTCCAACATTAACCACTATCTGGCCAGCCGCCAATTGGATGGAGCGCGAAGCCTTTGACTTTTACGGTTTCAAATTCACTGGTCATCCAGATTTAAGGAGAATCTTGAACATGGATGAGATGAACTACCACCCTTTGAGAAAGGAGTATGCATTGGAAGATGCGGGTAGAGATGACAAAGAAGATAAATATTTTGGAAGATAACATGAGCACCAACGTTGACCTACAAAACAACATTGAGAAGGATTATACCACGCTCAATTTGGGACCTACCCACCCCGCTACGCACGGTATCTTTCAAAATGTATTGACCATGGATGGCGAAATCATCGTCAAGGCAGTGCCTACCATTGGATACATCCATCGTGCATTTGAAAAATTAGCGGAACACAGACCATACAATCAAATCACTCCCATCACCGATCGATTAAACTATTGCTCCTCCCCCATTAACAACATGGGATGGCACATGACCGTTGAGAAGTTGATTGAATGTGAAGTTCCCAAACGTGCAGATTACTTGAGGGTTATTATCATGGAATTGGCGCGTATTGCTGACCACATCGTTTGCGATACCGTTATTGCAGTAGATACTGGCGCCATGACCGGGTTCTTGTATTTGTTTCAAGCCAGAGAAAAGATTTATGAAATTTACGAGGCCATTTGTGGTGCTCGTTTGACAACGAATATTGGTCGTATTGGTGGAATGGAACGTGACTTTCCAGAAATTGCTTGGAAAAGAATTCACGACTTCATCAATGAGTTCCCTGCCATGTTGACTGAGTTTGACAAGTTGGTTACCCGAAACAGAATCTTTATGGACCGCACCGTAAACTGCGGGCCTATCAGCGCTGAAAGAGCATTAGAGTACGGATTCACCGGACCCAACTTGAGAGCGGCGGGGGTAGATTATGATGTTCGCGTAATGAACCCTTATTCATCTTACCAAGACTTTGATTTTAAAATTCCAGTAGGAACACAAGGGGATACTTTTGATCGTTATATGGTTCGAATGCAGGAGATGTGGGAAAGTTTGAGCATCATTAAGCAAGCCGTTGCCAAGATGCCCAAAGGTGAATTCCACGCTGATGTTCCTGAGTTTTATCTTCCAGATAAGCAAGATGTATATTCCAAAATGGAGGCATTGATCTATCACTTTAAAATAGTGATGGGAGAAACGGAAGTTCCAAAAGGTGAAGTATACCACGCTGTGGAAGGAGGCAATGGTGAATTGGGATACTACCTCATCAGCGATGGAGGAAGAACCCCATTCCGCTTGCACTTTAGAAGACCTTGTTACATATATTATCAAGCCTATTCAGAAATGATTGAAGGGGGCATGCTTTCAGATGCCATCCTAACCATGAGTAGCATGAACGTTATCGCAGGAGAATTAGACGCATAAACATGGAAAAGAAATACCAATTTTCAGCAGAAACATTGGCCTTGGTTCACAAAATCATGGCACGATATCCAGAAGGAAAACAAAAATCGGCATTGCTTCCCGTGTTGCATCTGGCACAAGCAGAATTCGACGGATGGTTGAGTTCGCAGGCCATGGACCATGTGTCAGAGGTGCTGAACATCACCCCCATTGAGGTTTACGAGGTAGCTAGCTTTTATTCCATGTACAATTTGAAGCCGGTGGGAAAATGCCTTTTGGAGGTATGCCGCACCAGTTCATGCTGGTTGATGGGATCTGAAGACATTGTCAACCACATTGAGAAAAAATTGGGCATCAAGGATGGCGAGACCACCAAGGATGGACAGTTCACCTTAAAAACAGTAGAGTGTTTGGGTTCTTGTGGCACAGCACCGATGTTGCAATGCGGATCTGACTTTTATGAGAATTTGACCTTAGAAAAGGTAGACAACCTATTGGATAACTTGAGAAAAGATGGGGAAAGAAGAACCTACATCAAGGATCATAAAGTAAGCATGGACTGATATGGGAAAGAAATTATTACTTGAACACATTGACGTTCCTGGAATCGAATCCTTGAATGTATACAGACAAAAAGGAGGCTACGAGACCTTGAAAAAGGCGTTGTCTTCTATGACACCCGATCAAATTTTAGAAGAGGTAAAGACTTCAGGATTGCGCGGTCGTGGTGGAGCAGGTTTTCCAACGGGAATGAAATGGAGTTTCTTGGCCAAACCAGAAGGTGTGCCGCGTTACTTGGTTTGCAATGCCGATGAATCAGAGCCCGGTACTTTCAAAGACAGATACCTCATGGAAAAGATTCCTCATATTTTAATTGAGGGAATGATTGTTTCCAGTTTTGCTTTGGGTGCCAAAACTTCCTACATCTACATCAGAGGAGAATATTATTATGTTGCTCGCATTCTTGAAAATGCGATAGCCGAAGCCTACGAGGCAGGATTGTTGGGGAAAAACATTTTGGGAAGTGGATATGATTTGGACATGTATGTTCAAGTTGGAGGTGGTGCCTATATCTGCGGTGAAGAAACCGCATTGTTGGAATCATTGGAAGGTAAAAGAGGTAACCCTCGTATCAAACCACCCTTCCCTGCCATCGCGGGATTGTACGGATGTCCAACCGTGGTGAACAATGTAGAAACCATTGCAGCCGTGGTTCCCATAGTTAGAGACGGCGGTGCAGCCTATGCACAAATTGGCATTGGCAAATCAACCGGTACCAAATTGATCTCAGCTTCAGGACATTTGAATAAACCAGGTGTTTATGAAATTGAGTTGGGCCTACCTGTTGAAGAGTTTATTTATTCTGAAGAATATTGCGGAGGAATTAGAAACGGAAAGCAATTGAAAGCTGTTGTGGCTGGAGGTTCTTCTGTTCCAATTTTACCAGCCCATCTGATATTAAAGACTGCCGCTGGCGAACCCCGTTTGATGTCCTATGAAGGATTGGCTGATGGAGGATTTGCCACAGGAACCATGTTGGGTTCAGGTGGATTTATTGCCATGGATGAAGACAGCAGCATCGTCAAAAATCTTTGGACATTTTCTCGTTTTTACCACCATGAAAGTTGCGGACAATGTTCGCCATGCCGCGAAGGAACAGGATGGATGGAAAAAATATTGCACAAGATCTTGCACGGGCATGGTACCTTATCGGACGTCGATTTGTTGTGGGATATCCAAAGCAAGATTGAAGGGAAAACAATATGTCCGCTAGGAGATGCGGCTGCATGGCCTGTTGCCAGTGCCATTAGACATTTCCGTCATGAATTTGAAGAGTATGTTCAGAAAGGACATTCCATCAAAGACGTAAAACATTACTACCGATTGAACCATTTACCAGAACCAGCGAACTAGTATTTATGCCAAAAGTAACGATAGACGGAGTAACCATTGAGGTGCCCAACGGCACAACCATCCTGGAAGCAGCCAGAATGATTGGTCCAGAAGTGGCCCCTCCCACCATGTGTTATTATTCCAAATTAAAAACCAGCGGTGGCTATTGCAGAACCTGCTTGGTGAAAGTTTCGCAAGGATCTGAAAAAGACCCTCGCCCCATGCCCAAGCCTGTAGCATCTTGCAGAACGCAAGTGATGGATGGGATGGTTGTGGAGAACAATACTTCACAAGAAATTCAAGAAGCCCGTGCAGGAGTTGTTGAGTTTCTTTTGGTCAATCACCCATTGGATTGTCCAGTGTGTGACCAAGCCGGTGAGTGTCACTTGCAAGACTTGGGATACGAGCATGGAAAGAGCGAAACACGCTTTGAGTTTCCTCGTCGTGAATTTGAGCGCAAAGACATTGGTGATAAAATACAACTGCACATGAATCGTTGTATTTTGTGCTACCGTTGTGTAAAAACTGCTGATCAAGTGACCGATTGCCGTGTTCATGGCGTCATGAATCGCGGTGAAGTAGCCGAAATTTCCACCTACATTGAAAAGTCCATTGACAACGATTTCTCTGGAAACGTAATTGATGTTTGTCCAGTAGGAGCATTGACCGATAAAACTTTCCGCTTCCAAAGCCGTGTTTGGTTTACCAAGCCTGTGGACGCACACCGCGATTGCGACAAGTGCTGCGGAAAAGTAAGGTTGTGGTATAAAGGAAACGAAGTATTGCGCGTAACTGCACGCAAAGACCAATGGGGCGAAGTGGAAAGTTATGATGGCAAAACCGGATGGATTTGCAACACTTGTCGTTTTGACAAAAAGACCACAGCCGATTGGACCATCGATGGACCTTCAAAAATCAGTCGCCACTCTGTGATTTCAGCCAACCATTACAACAGCCTCAAAGCTTTGAAGTCAACCCTAGACCGTCAGAAGGATGCCCTTCCTCATGGTGAGAAAGTGACTTTGGGACATGGTGCATTGGATCCCAATAACGAAAGCAAATAAGCCATGACAGACAGCATGTTGATTTATAAGATAATTTTATGTGTCATCGTCTTTGCGGTTTCTCTGGGTGCCGCGGCCTATATGACATGGGGAGAAAGAAAATTGGCCGCTTGGTTACAAGACCGCGTAGGTCCTAACCGTGCAGGTCCTCTTGGGTTATTGCAACCGATTGCAGATGGAATCAAAATGATTTTCAAGGAGGAGATGATCCCTACCCACTCCAATCGTTGGTTGTTTATTCTAGGCCCTTGCTTTTTCATGTTGTGCGCTTGTATGACAGGAGTCGTAATTCCATGGGGAGCAGGATGGGAAGCGGGAGGAACCATATTCCCTATGCAAGTAACAGACATCAATATTGGACTGCTTTATTTGTTAGGCGTTGTTTCAATTGGTGTCTATGGTGTGATGATCGGAGGTTGGGCTTCCAATAACAAGTATTCCTTGTTGGGGGCTTTGCGCGCTTCTTCACAAATGATCTCATACGAAGTAGCTATGGGATTGGCTTTGATTGCTTTAGTGATGATGACAGGAACCTTGAGTTTAAAGGAAATTGTTGCGCAGCAAGACCAAGGTTTGTCATATGTGGTTTACCAACCATTGGGTTTTATCATCTTCATCATCTGTGCTTTTGCAGAAACCAATCGTGCGCCTTTTGACTTGCCAGAGTGTGAATCTGAATTGGTAGGTGGATACCACACGGAGTACTCATCGATGAAATTGGGATTCTTCTTGTTTGCGGAATACATCAACATGTTCATCAGTTCAGCCATCATGGCCTCCTTGTACTTTGGTGGATACAACTTCCCTTTCCAACATGAGTTGGGATTGGATGGCAATTTGTTGACTGCAGTTCAAACTGCAGTATTCTTCGGGAAAATATTCATTTTCATTTTCGTATTCATGTGGGTTCGTTGGACACTTCCTCGATTCCGCTATGATCAGTTGATGAATTTGGGATGGAAAGTGTTGTTGCCATTGGCCATTGCCAATATCATCATCACTGGTTTTGTAATGTTGTTCATGGGTAAATTAGGATAGTTATGATGCAGTTAACCAATCGATCAATGCAGGTCGCCAAGAAGGAGCTTACCTTGATGGAGCGCTTGTATTTTCCAGCGATCATCAAAGGGATGTTGATTACCCTTTCTCACTTGTTCAAAAGAAAAGCAACCATTAAATATCCTGATCAAACACGTGAATTGTCTGCTGTATACCGTGGACAACACGTTTTGAAAAGAGATGAGGCAGGAGCTGAAAGATGCACAGCATGCGGACTTTGTGCAGTAGCTTGCCCTGCAGAGGCCATTACCATGGAATCCGCTGAGCGTAAAAAAGGTGAAGAGTCAATGTACCGCGAAGAGAAGTACGCCAAGATCTATGAGATCAATATGTTGCGTTGCATCTTCTGTGGTTTGTGTGAAGAAGCTTGTCCAAAAGAGGCCATCTTCTTGACTGATCGCATCGTACCATCCAGCTTTACACGCGGTGAAGAAGTATTTGGAAAAGACAAATTGGTTGAGGCCATCGATCTTAGAGTGGATGTAACCAAGCGTCAAACCCCAGAGGTATTGGATTTCAAAACTGACAAAAAACACTACCACAATCAAACCTTTTTAGACAAGAAAAAATAATCATGCTTACGGAATATGCCTTTTGGTTTTTATCCTTTGTCGCTGTATTCAGCGGCATTGCCGTGATCATCAGCAAGAACCCTGTGTACAGCGTCCTTTACTTGATCATGACTTTCTTCTCCATTGCCGGTCATTACTTTTTAATGAATGCCCAATTTCTGGCAGCGGTTCACATCATTGTCTATGCAGGTGCAATCATGGTTTTGTTCTTGTATGTCATCATGATGTTGAACTTGAACAATATCGAAGTTGAAAAAAGAAGCAACGCTTTGCGTTTGGCCGCTGTTGTTGCTGCTGGTCTTTTGCTTACGATTCTGAGCGGTGCTGCGCAAAAAGCAGATCAAATCACTTTGACAGAGAAGACAACTGCTCCATCAGGCTTGGTGGAGAATCTTGGAATTGCTTTGTACAAAAATTACCTACTTCCTTTTGAATTGGCTTCTGTTCTTTTCTTATCCGCCATGGTGGGTGCTGTTTATTTGTCCAAGAAAAACTTAAACGAAACCCAAGCATAATATGGAAATTCTACACAACATCACCATCAACCATTACTTGGGTTTGAGTGCAGTGCTTTTTGCGCTTGGCGTTTTCGGCATGTTATTCAGAAAAAATGCCATCATCATTTTCATGTGTGTTGAGTTGATGCTCAATGCAGTGAACTTGGCATTGGTATCTTTTTCAAAAATGCACGGAGATACAGACGGACAAATTTTTGTATTCTTCATCATGGTTGTGGCCGCTGCTGAGGTGGCTGTCGGATTGGCCATATTGATGATGCTTTACCGCAATCGCCACACCACGGATACAGATACATTAACCGATTTGAAAGGATAGTTATGGAGAAATTAGTTGCACTTATCCCCTTGTTTCCATTATTGGGATTTTTATACATTACCTTTTTTGGTAAAAACCAAAGCAAGGCCACAGCAGGAGGCATAGCCACCACAATGGTTGGTCTGTCTTTCGTTTTGGCCATCTTGGTTTTCACGACACAAATGCACGGCGCTCATGCCACTTTTGTCAAGGTTTTGGATTGGATTCATGTAGGCAGTTTTCATGTGGATATCAGCTTTGTTGTTGATCCTTTGAGCTCACTGTACATCCTTTTCATCACCGGTGTTGGATCATTGATTCACCTCTACTCCATCGGTTATATGCATGATGACGAAGGATTCCACCGTTTCATGTCATATTTGAACTTGTTTGTTTTCTTCATGCTCTTGTTGGTATTGGGAGACAATTTGTTGTTGTTGTTTGTAGGATGGGAAGGGGTTGGAGTCTGTTCCTTTATGCTCATTGGCTTTTGGTACAAAGACCACGCGAACAACGACGCAGCCAAGAAAGCATTTGTCATCAACCGTGTGGGTGATTTGGGTTTGATTTTGGGAATGTCCTTGATCTTTGTGCAGTGCGGTAGTTTAAATTACAACGACCTCTTGATTGGTGGTTCTGGTATAATGCACTTGGGCAAATGGGCCACTTTGGGAGCTATTCTATTGTTCATTGGCGCCATGGGTAAGTCAGCGCAGTTTCCTTTACACACTTGGCTTCCCGATGCAATGGCTGGTCCAACGCCAGTATCTGCTTTGATTCACGCCGCAACGATGGTGACTGCTGGTATTTATTTGGTTGCTCGTTTCAGCGATTTGTTTGCCATGTCAGAAGGTGCGAGTCAATTGGTCACTTGGGCTGGTGTGATAACGGCGTTGATGGGTGCGAGCATCGCTTTGACGCAGAACGATATCAAGAAAGTACTGGCCTACTCTACTGTCAGTCAATTGGGATTCATGTTTGCCGCTTTGGGAATGGGAGCTTATACCATCGCAGTATTTCACGTTGTTACACATGCATTCTTCAAGGCCTTGTTGTTCCTGGGTTCAGGTTCTGTCATTCACGCAATGGGTGGAGAACAAGACATTCGCAGAATGGGAGGATTAAAAAGCCACATGCCAACTACCTATTGGACATTCTTGGTAGGAACCATTGCCATTGCTGGAATTTTCCCTTTTGCAGGTTTCTTCTCTAAGGATCAAATCTTGGCACATGCCATGGAAAACAATACCGTTGTTTTTGTTTTATTGATGTTGGCTGCTGCCGGAACTGCTTTTTACATGTTCCGCATGTTCTATTTGACCTTTCATGGTCAGTTCCGCGGAACGCATGAGCAAGAGCATCATTTGCATGAGTCGCCCAAAACCATGACCATTCCTTTGGTTGTTTTAGCGATTGCTTCAACTGTTGGAGGATTTATGGGATTCCCACACGCCATTGGTCACGCGATGCACATTGAGCACGCCTTGGATCATTTCCTTTCTGGCAGCATTGATCTCGCCCATTCACACATGAGCGTTGCAACAGAAATAGCTTTGGCCCTCATTTCAATGGCCGTCGCTGGTTTGATGATTTTGTTGGCTTACAACATATACATCAAAAATGCGACTGCTGTTTTGGAAGACAATGAAATCAATAGCCCATTGCACAAATTGCTCTGGAAGAAATACGGCATTGATGAATTGTACGACAATCTTTTCCGCAAGCCTGTTGACGCTTTAAGCGCTGGATTGCACCATTGGGTAGAACAGAAGATGTTGTTGGGTATTGTGGACGGCTCTGGTGATGCGGCCAAAGGCATTGGTCGTTTATTTCAACCCTTACACAATGGTCAAATCGTCACGTATTTGTTGGCCATCGTAGTTGGATTAATTGCTTTAATTTTTGCTCTGTAAGTTATGATCGCACTTTCTATATTTTTGATTCCCTTGTTGACCAGTTTTTTGCTGTTCAATGCAAAATCCGGCAATGCAGGAAAAAACGCATTGACCAGTCTTTTGTTGATGTTGGTGGTGGCCATTGGTGGTCGCATTGCATCTGCTTATGGCGTTCAATCTGAAATTTCATTCCCTTTGATTTCAGGCATCGGTTTCTCTTTTCATTTGTTGTGGGATGGGCCCGCTTTCTTGATGGTTCTCTTGACCATTATTGCCGGTTTGGGTATTGTGTATTTCAGTCAAGACAAAGAGATTCACAGCGCCAACCGTTTCTATGGTTGGATCATGATGATGTTGGCGGCCATGATCGGCGCTTTCATGGCCGGTGATGCTTTGCTTTTCTACTTGTGCTACGAGTGGGCATTGATTCCCATCTTCTTCTTGATTTTGAAATGGGGACATGGCGAACACCTTTCGCACATCACCATGCGCTTCTTCTTGTACACCTTGTTTGGATCTTTGTTCATGATGTTGGCTTTGTTGTATGTTCATCAAAGCATGGTTGCACCGAGCTTTGACATGGATGCCATGTGGGCAGCTGGAAAAGCACTAAGCGCCAGCGAACAAGGTTGGGTATTTGCAGGATTGTTCATAGCCTTTGCCGTTAAAATGCCGGTATTCCCATTCCATTCTTGGCAGCCCTCCACTTATGATCACGCTCCTATCCAAGGAACCATGTTGTTGGCTGCTGTTATGTTGAAAATGGCAACATTCGGTTTGGTGCGTTGGGCCTTACCCATGACAGCTGCAGGAATAGCTGCCCATGGACATTGGGCCATCTTGTTGTCCGTTATCAGCGTGGTTTACGCATCATTCATGGCCTTGACGCAAAAGCGCTTAAAGATGATGATTGCCTATTCTTCTGTTGCCCACGTTGGTGTGATATCAGCAGGTGTTCTTTCCAATACCGATCAAGGAACGGTTGGAGGAATGTTTGAAATGTTCTCTCACGGCATCTTGGCCGTTGCGATGTTTGTTGTGTACGCCATTATCGAAAAAAGAGTTGGACACGATCGCATCAATGAAATGGGAGGCATCAGAACTGCGGCACCAGCATTTGCGTTCTTGACCTTTATCTTGGTGATGTGCAATGTGGCATTGCCGTTTACTTCTGGCTTTATCGGCGAATTCTTGTTGTTGCAGGGATTGGCCCATTACAGTTTGGCCTACACCGCTATTGCAGGATTGTCAGTAATCTTGGGAGCAGCATACATGTTGCGCGGTTTTCAAGCGATGTTCTTGGGCGGAAATGCCATCACATTTGAAGCATTGACAGGAAGAGAGAAAAACATCTTGGCCATTGCAGTCATCTTGGTGATTGTGTTGGGCGTATATCCACATTCATTATTACAATTGATCCAAAACGTATACTAAATAATTAACGATGATTATTTTACTGATTTCAGCATTATTGGGAGTGTCATTATTGGCATTAGAGATATTTAAATTGCGCAGTTGGATGATGCCCTTGATGGCCTTGGCTTTCTTGGCCATCATTGGCGGCACCTTTGCTACTTGGGGATTGAATGAGGATGTGATGATGCAAGGGATGATCGTGATGGATGCCTATGCCTTGCGCACCACTGCTATCCTTTCCATCTTGTCCTTGTATTGGTTGTTGACCCAAAATACAAACATTCAAAAGACAGGTAACAGTTCTGATTTGTTTGCTTTATTGGCCTTTAGTTTTTGCGGAGCGATATTGATGACCAATTTCACCAACTTGGTGATGTTGTTTTTGGCCATTGAAATCTTGAGCATTCCTGTATATGTTTTGGCAGCCAGCAACCGTTCTAGTCAGCTGTCCAACGAAAGTGGATTCAAGTATTTCATTTTGGGATCAGCTGCATCAGCCATATTGTTGTTTGGCATTGCTTTGTTGTATGGTGCAACAGGAAGTTTTGATTTGTACACCATTCATGATGCTTTGCAAAGCGGAACCATTGGTCCATTGTCATGGGTAGGGTTGGCGATGATCTTAACTGGATTTGGATTTAAAATATCCGTTGCACCTTTCCATTTCTGGGCACCTGATGTATACCAAGGAGCACCAACACCTATTACAGGATGGATGGCGACAGTAGTCAAAGGCGCGGCCATCTTTGGCATGTACCGCTTGTTCAAAGGTGCATTTGATGGGGCGATGCCACAATTGGAAGGCATCATGGTTATCATCATCGCCATCACGTTGGTAGTGGCCAATGGTATGGCAACTCTACAAAGCAATGTGAAGCGCATGTTGGCTTACTCTGGAATAAGCCATGCCGCCTTTATGTTGGCGACATTGATCGTTCCAGGATTTGACCCACAAAGCATTGTATTGTATGTATTGTCTTATGGCATTGCCTCATTGATTGCCTTCTCTGTGATGCAGAGTGTTGGCGAAACAGCAGGAGAAGAAATCAGCGCCTACAAAGGTTTATCACAAAGCCATCCTTTTTCAGCGGCTGCCATGAGCTTTGCGTTGTTGTCGATGGCAGGCATTCCACCCTTGGCTGGATTTTTCGGAAAGTATTACGTCATTTCAGGCTTAATTAGCCAACATCCAGGACTCACCATCATCATGGTATTGACCTCTGTGGAGGGGATGTATTACTATTTGAAAGTCATCTTTGCGATGTATCAAAAAACCAACACCCCGGTTCAAATTGTTGAAGGCAACAAGTATTGGTTGTCATTGGGCATCATTGCTTTGATCGGCATGATGGTGGCGGTGCAGTGGATGTAAATGGTAAGAGGAAAGAGGCTGCGATGTTTCGCTGGAGGAAAGAGGAAAGGGGAAAGAGGAAAGAGTGTTAATGCCTGATTTAGATTGTCCGTTCTATTTGTACATTTTTTTTTGGACGAGACAAATTGCACAGACAGTTCAGAAGGAAGACTCAACTCTCCTTTTCCAAACTACCCATCATGTTAAGATGTTCCTCAACAAACGAAATAAGAGGTTTAAATTTCTCCAACTTAGGATGATTGAAACTTACCTGCTATCATCGCATCGCACAAATCAACAGAGGGTTTTTGTGTTGAAATTGTCTTTTTCCTAATCATATAACAAATTTAATCATTTTTGCGAGTAACGATGAAAACAATACTGCCATTTTGATGCGTTAACATCTCAATTCTTAACACTGAATTCCACCGCTCCACACTTTTTGCAATTTGCCTTCGAAACAATCTATCTCGAGAAATTGAATTTCCGGTAAAACTGATTTTCGCCTTTGGCTCAAAGGTTAAAAAAAATTGAATGCAA
>JBEISW010000122.1:0-6713 GCA_040375215.1 Crocinitomicaceae bacterium
CCGCGCTTAGACTTTCTATCTATTTTGGAAATTCTGCAAAGTTTTGGCTTGGTCTACAGGACGACTTTGACATTGAAGAGGAGAGAAACGAAAAGAAGGCTGAACTGAAAGCCATCAAGCAATTTGATCGCGATGCTGCGTAACAGCAATTAAGCGCCAGCCCCGCCGAGCTTGTCCTTTGCTTTGGGAACTTTTTTAGGACGGGTCACCATACCCCGGATAGCAGTGGAAAGCCTTTGTGCGCAGCACAAAGCTTGGAACGAATAGCCGGATTAGGTCCAAAAAAAAAATGACCACCCCGTCCCGACATCGCTTGCGCTCGTCGGGACACCCCTCCTTTCCGCTGCGCGGCAGGAGGGGAGATGTCTCCCCATCCCTTCATAGCGAATCGCTTCGCTCTCGCTACTTCATCCCCTTTCTACTCATATCTCAACGCCTCAATCGGATCCAACTTGGCGGCTTGGGAGGCGGGGTACCATCCGCTGATGATGCCTACAACGGCGCAGATGACAAAGCCCAAAAGGATCCATAACCATGGTATGGTGAAGGGTGTTTCCATGAAGATGGATAAAATGTTGCCGACCCATATACCTAGGAAGATTCCTATGATGCCGCCGATCTGTCCGATGACGATGGACTCGATCAAAAATTGTAATCTAATTCTACCTGGTGTTGCTCCCAAGGCTTTGCGAATTCCTATTTCTCGCGTGCGCTCCGTGACACTCACCAACATGATGTTCATCAAACCTATCGATGCGCCCAAGAGGGTGATGAGCCCAATGAAGATGCCGCCATTGGTGATGCCGCTGATCAATCCTGTCAACTCTTCCACCAATCCATTGCTCATTCTGATTTCAAAACTTTCTTCCTCCCCCAATTCATCACCACGTATGACGCGCATGGTATTCACAGCCTCCGATACCAAGCGCCCCAAATCTTTGCTGTCCTTGGCCTGCACTTGTATGGTGTAATCTGTTGTCGCACTGTCAAAACACTTTTTTACATTTTGCGTGGGTATCAAACATTGGTTGTCTCCCGCAAATCCCATGGTATTGCCCTTGGATTTCAATGTGCCCACCACGCGGTAGGCATTGCTGTTGATGCGCACCGTTTTGTTCATGGGCGATTCGCCATGGATGAACAATTTTTCAATCACGTCTTGGCCTAATATGATGACATTATCTCCTTGCTCTACCTCTTGTCGGGTAAAGATGCGCCCTTCATTCAAGGTGTAGGATGATATTTGCAAATAGTGCTCATCACATCCAATGACGTTGACATTGGGGTTGGTGGTTTCCGCTTCGTGTTTGACGGTTGTATTAAAAGATGCTCTTGCCGTGATGGAAACCAAGGGAGCTATGGTGAATTGATTTTGAAAGGCACGGGCCTCTTCATACTTCATCGATTCATAACTCTTGGCTGCCATTCCATTGCGGCTTCCGCGGCGCATGTTGTTGCCAGATACTATGCTAAAACTGTTGGTGCCCAGGCGTGTAAATTCCGCTTTGATTTTTTCCTCAATGGCAGTCACAGCAGTAATCATACCCACCAAGGCCATGATGCCAATGGCGATGATGCTGATGGTGAGCGAGGCCCTGAGTTTTTGCGCCGTCAAACTTTGCCAGGCAATTTTGATGTTTTCAACATGGGCGGGCGAAAGAATAGGCATGTGGCTAAAATACACAGACTTGCTGCTGTGAGAAAAGACTTTGTGATTTCGTAACAATTTTAGGTTTCCTGCCGTAATTTCGTCGCGTCTAAAAAAAGAACAAAATGAGTCAAGTATTCGATTTAGAAATGATCAAGGAAGTGTACCGTCGCTTTCCTGAGAGAATTGCCGCTGCCCGCGCAGTAACCAACAAGCCATTGACTTTGGCTGAGAAAATATTGTACACCCACTTGTGGGAAGGGAATGCTACTGCGGCATCCGAGCGTGGTAAATCGTATGTTGACTTTGCACCTGATCGCGTGGCGATGCAAGATGCAACAGCCCAAATGGCGTTGTTGCAATTTATGCAAGCTGGCCGCAAGAAAGTGGCCGTGCCTTCTACAGTGCATTGTGATCACTTGATTCAAGCCAAAGTGGAGAGCAAGTCAGATTTGAGCGAAGCTGTAAATAAAAACAGCGAAGTGTACAACTTCCTTTCTTCGGTTTCCAATAAATACGGCATCGGCTTTTGGAAGCCAGGTGCAGGTATCATTCACCAAGTTGTATTAGAAAACTACGCGTTCCCAGGTGGAATGATGATTGGTACAGACTCTCACACGGTGAACGCAGGTGGTTTGGGAATGATTGCCATTGGTGTTGGCGGTGCTGACGCGATGGATGTGATGGCCGGAATGGCTTGGGAATTGAAATTTCCTAAATTGATTGGTATCAAATTGACCGGTAAATTAAACGGTTGGTGTTCTGCCAAAGATGTGATTTTGAAAGTGGCGGGTATTCTAACCGTGAAAGGTGGAACAGGCTGCATCGTAGAATATTTTGGTGAAGGTGCGCAATCCCTGTCTTGCACAGGAAAAGGTACCATCTGCAACATGGGTGCTGAGATTGGTGCTACGACATCAACCTTCGGTTATGATGACAGCATGGAGCGCTACTTGCGTTCTACAAGTCGCGCTGAGGTGGCTGATTTGGCCAACGGTATTCGTGAGCATTTGACTGGTGATGTTGAGGTATATGCCAATCCTGAGCAATATTTTGATCAAGTAATTGAAATCAACTTGGATGAATTGGAACCATACATCAACGGTCCATTCACACCAGACTTGGCAACGCCCATTTCTCAAATGAAAGAGGCTGCGGCTAAGAATGATTGGCCAACGAAGGTTGAGGTAGGTTTGATTGGTTCTTGTACCAACAGTTCTTACGAAGATATTTCTCGCTCAGCCAATTTGGCCAAGCAAGCCAATGATTTGGGCATCAAAGCCAAGGCGGAGTTTAGCATTACTCCAGGTTCTGAGTTGGTTCGTTACACCATCGAGCGCGATGGATTCACCGCCATTTTTGATCAGATGGGTGCCAAGGTTTTTGCCAATGCATGTGGACCATGTATCGGTATGTGGGCGCGTGTGGGTGCTGAGAAGAAAGAGCGCAATACCATTGTGCATTCATTCAACCGTAATTTCTCTGCACGTCAGGATGGCAATCCCAATACCATGGCCTTTGTTGCCTCTCCGGAGTTGACCACAGCTTTGGCCATTGCAGGAGATTTGACTTTTAATCCATTGACAGATACTTTGACCAATGAAAAAGGAGAGCAAGTGAAGTTGATGCCTCCAACAGGTGAGGAATTGCCAACCAAAGGTTTTGCAGTTGAAGATGCCGGTTACCAAGCACCTGCTGAAGATGGCAGTGGAGTAGAGGTGAGCGTGAGCGAAACTTCGGATCGTTTGCAATTGTTGGATCCATTTGCTGAATGGAACGGAAGCAACATTGAGAACGCACGAGTATTGATCAAAGCCAAAGGCAAGTGTACCACCGACCACATTTCAATGGCCGGTAAGTGGTTAACCTACCGTGGTCACTTGGACAACATTGCCAACAATACTTTGATTGGAGCAACCAATTTCTTCAATGGAGAACAAAACAAAGTGAAGAACCAATTGACTGGTGAATACGCGGAAGTACCAACGGTTCAGCGTGCTTACAAAGCAGCAGGTATTTCTACTATTGTTGTAGGAGATACCAACTACGGTGAAGGTTCATCTCGTGAGCATGCCGCGATGCAGCCACGTCACTTGGGCGTGCGTGCTATCTTGGTGAAGAGTTTTGCACGTATCCATGAAACCAATTTGAAGAAGCAAGGCATGTTGGCCTTGACCTTTATCAATGAGGCGGATTACGATAAGATTCGTGAGAATGATCAAATTGACTTTGTTGATTTGACCTCTTTCGCTCCAGAAAAACCATTGACATTGAATTTGAAGCATGACGATGGCACATCAGAGACCATTCACGTAGGACACACCTACAATGCGCAGCAAATTGAGTGGTTCAAGGCCGGTGGTGCGTTGAATTTGATTCGCAAGAATTTGAACTAAATGACAAAAGTGATTGAATAGAAAAAGCCTCCGAGTTGGAGGCTTTTTTTATTTTACTAAGCGGTGAATTTGTAACCAATTCCCCTTACACTGTGAAAGTGCTCTGGGTGTTTGCTGTCCTTTTCAAAGTGTTTTCTGAAGTTGGTAATCAGGTTGTCAATGGTGCGTGAAGAGGTGAAAATGTCATATCCCCAAACCTTGTCCATGATTTCCTCTCTGCTTATGGCCTCGCCTTCGCGGGCGATGAGCAACTTGAGTAGCATGATTTCTTTTTTGGATAAACGATGCGTTTCCCCACTGCGGTTGATAATTTCAAATGCGTCAAATTTAACAGTGCCTGATTGGAATGTGTACTCGCTGGATTCGGCTAGAGGCTTGACTCCAGACTCTTTTTGAGCGATTAGATTTTTTGTTCTTAAAAGCAACTCTTCTAAATCAAATGGCTTGGGCAAATAATCATTTGCGCCAACCTTGAGTCCCTCAATGCGCTCTTTGCTGCTGCTTTTGGCGGAGATGAACATCAGTGGGGTTTTGTTGCCTTGAATGCGGATGGATTCACAAAAAGTTAATCCATCCATTCCCGGTAACATGATATCGGAGATAATCAGATCAAAAGCCTGTTCCTGTGCAATTTGCAGCGCGCTGATGCCGTTGTTACATGATACAACAGTGTAGTTTTCCATCTCCAAATTCAATTGAATCAATTGATTGAGCTGGACCTCATCTTCGATCAATAAAATTCTATACTTTTCCATGGTTGAGAACAAGTTGAGCTACGTTTTTACTGGCACCGGGTCCTCCTAGCTTTTGAAGCAGGTCGTCTTGAATTTGTTTGGCTTTCTTGTTTCCTTCTGGAGAAAGCAATTCTTTTAAGGCATTGGTCAAAGAAGTGACGGTCATTTTTTCTTGAATCAATTCTTTGACTTCTTCTTTGTTCAGAATCAAATTGACCAATGAGATCCATTTGATTTTAACTAACATTTTGGCCAAGAAGATGGATATGGGATTGGCTTTATAAGCAACTACGATGGGGCATCCGCGCAATGCAGCTTCCAAGGTGGCTGTTCCGCTGGCAATCAATCCTGCTTTGGCGTTGCGCATCAATTCAGGCGTCTGACCAAATTTTATTTGAATGTTATTGGGCCAAACCCCAATGACATGGTCATAGTCTTTTTTATTCAGTCCTGGCGCTCCTGCAATGACAAATTGTTCTGTTGCAAATTGACTTGCTACCGAAATGAAAACGGGAAGTATTTTTTTTAATTCTTGTTTCCTGCTGCCGGGAGCCAATAGAATAAAGTCGTGCGTTGGTGTTGTTGTATTTTGATTCAATGCCCAGTCGTCAAGAAGCGGATGTCCTACAAAATGTGCGGTATACTGGTGCTTGGCGTAAACTGCTGGCTCAAAAGGTAAAATGCAGTACATGGCATCGATGTGCTTTTTGATGTCATGGACACGACCTTCCTTCCAAGCCCAGATAGTGGGGGAGATGTAGTGGTGTGTTTCAATGCCATGTTCCTTAGCCCAAGGTGCCAATCTTAAATTGAAACCAGGGTAATCAATAAATATGATTTTGTCAGGTTGAAATTCAAGGATTTGTTCTTTGATTGTGGCAAAGTTTTGCTTGATGGTGCGCAGGTTTAAGAGCACTTCAACAAAACCCATAAAGGCCAATTCACGGTAGTGCTTGAGTATTTTAACCCCAGCGCCTTCCATTTTCTCGCCACCCCATCCACGCATTTCAATTTGAGGATTGATCTCCTTTAATGCATTGGCAAGATGTCCACCATGCAAATCACCAGAAGCTTCACCTGCGACAAAGAATATTTTCATTTCAATAAAAATAAAGAGCAACAGGAACGCTGCATATCACCACGTATAAAATACCTCTGCTGATTTGAAACCACTCTTTGCGGATGAAGTAGTAAAATAGTACAACGTCGACCAAAATCGAAACTGTAACTACTTTGTCCTGGTACATGGCAGTAACGCCATAAGCTAGATCATTGAAAAAGGTAGCAAGGTTGGTTGAGGTTCCCAAAGTGAAAACCAGTCCAAACAAAATAAAACCTACAGCTGCTCCAATGATGCCCAGCGCAATGCCATAAGGGACGGTGTCCCACTTGCTTTTAGAAACATTACTCATGATTCAGATCCCATTGTTGAAGATGCGGCAAAGTATGATAAGCGGTGAGATCAAATTGTACAGGTACCACAGAAACGTAGTTGTGTTTTAATGCAAATTCATCGGTATCCTCACCTTTGTCTTTGACCATGAATTCTCCGGTCATCCAGTAGTATTTTTTTTGAAACGGATCAATACGTTCTTTGAATTGTTCCATCCACATGCCTTGGGCTTGACGGCACATTTTGATTCCGTTGATTTCTGTTCCTTTTGGGATATTGACATTGAGACAAAGGTTTTCGGGCAGATGCTCATCGGCTAACATTTGCTTGGCCAAGTGAATGGCTACTTTTTGAGAGGCCGTGAAATCAGCGTCTAGGCTATAGTCTAGAAGCGAGAACCCAATAGATGGAATACCTTCTACGGCGCCTTCTATGGCAGCGGACATGGTACCGGAATAAATGACATTGATGGAAGAATTGGATCCATGATTCACGCCACTGACGATGAGGTCGGGTTTTCTGTCCAACAAAGTGTACAACGC
>JBEISW010000245.1:0-3545 GCA_040375215.1 Crocinitomicaceae bacterium
TATCCAATACTCCAAATGAGGAGCGACTGGTTCTATCAAAAAATCCATCAACGTCATCAAAACACCACCCCCCAAAGCCAATATCCAACGGTTATTTACATTCCATGTCCAACGCAACAAGGCCAAAGAACTCCAAACCAACATCACCCAATTGAGTCCAATGACCATAGGAATGTCCAACCACTTTATTCCCAATCCAGAGCCGTATTGGTAAAATCCAAACGGACTACCAGTGTGAACTCCCCACCACTCTACAAAAAATCCTAAGCAAGCAACAAACAAGAACAAAACTAATTTTTTGAAACTGAACTCTTCCATTGTCAAAACAGCAACAGTAAGCAACAAACTAAATGCGCTCAATGGAACAAAAAAAGTTGGGAAAAAAATCAAACCCATCAAACCCACACTGTACAACAATGTGACGATTATTCTTGCTTTCATTCGCCAAAGATAATATTGGTTCAAATGAAGATCTCAAAAAAATAGTATATCTTTGCGGTATATACTTTAAGAAATGAAAATGCTCTCACTCAAACTAGATGACATCATTTTTGATGAAACAGAAAAAGTCATCAAGCAATTGGACATGCCCCGTAATCGCTACATCAATGAAGCATTGGCTATGTACAACCGTTATCACAAAAGAAAAAAACTGAAATCAAAATTGCTTCATGAAAGTCAAGCGGTTTATGCCAATAGTTTAGATGTGGCGTCTGATTTTGAAAATTTTCTTGATGAAAACATTTGATGTCTGGTTGGCTAATCTCAATCCCAATAAAGGAAGGGAGCCGGGTAAAGTTCGTCCTGTGATCATCATCCAATCCCCTTTGCTCAATGATTTCCATCCCACGGTTGTTGTTTGCCCTTTGACTTCTCAATGTGTTGAGAATGTTGAAATATTGAGACATGATGTTAAGGAAAAGTTTTTGAACGTTCCTTCACAAATTTTGGTCGATCAAATCCGATCCATTGATAAGAAAAGATTGATTGAATATTTGGGAACCATCAAAAAGGAAGAAGGAAAGGCCTTGAAAGAAAAAATCAAGATTGTGCTTGATCTTGAATGATGCACTGACTGGCAATCTTGGCAGACTGTAAACAAAGCGGAATTCCACCTCCTGGATGAACACTACCTCCAACAAAGTACAAGCCTTTGAGTTGTTTGATGAAATTATCATGTCTCAGGAAAGCAGCAAAAGTTGAATTGCTGGATGTACCATACAAAGATCCTGCATAGGAGGATGTGCGCTCTTGAATCAATCGGGGTGTCAATACATCTTCAATTTCAATGTATTTAGAAACGTCCTCTTTCAAAATTCCATTGAGCTTTTTCAAAATGGCTTCTTTGGCCTTTGATACAACAGCACTTTCATCAGCGCCCTCATAGCGCGGTGCATTTATCATCACAAACCAATTCTCACATCCTTCTGGTGCATCTCCTCGAACTAATTTCGAAGTAATGTTGACATAGACAGTAACATCATCAACCACCCTCTTGGTTCTAAAAATTCCATCAAACTCTGCCGCGTAGTCATCCGCAAAAAACAAATTGTGGACATCCAATTCTGGGAAACGTTTTTTCATTCCCCAATAAAATATGATGGCACTGGAAGATCTTTCTTGTTTCAATATTTTCTCAGGTCTAAGAAAATCAGGGAGAAGTTTGTGGTAGGTAAAATGCGCATCAACATTGGAAATTACGCAATCTGATAATATCAATTGATCATTGATCCAGATTCCTTTAACTTTTTGTTTTCCAGTATCATTAAAAAATTGATGCTCGATTTTTTGTACTGGTGTATTCAGGTGAATATCTACATTGCATTTCCTCAACAGATAATGCAAAGATTCCGTTATTTGATGCATCCCTCCTTTAGGTAAGTATGCTCCAATACCATGTTCCAAATGAGGAATCATGCTCATCATGGCTGGGGTTGAAAAGGGATTGCTACCGTTATAGGTAGCATATCGATTCATCAATTGAACCGTCTTGGGATTTTTGAAAACACGTTTATTGTGTTGATTTAGACTTCCAACAATTGGTAACAACGGAATAGATAACAATGCTTTCCAAAACAACCAACTCTTCAAAGGCAACCGCTTTAAACTCGAATCCAAAAAGACCGGTTTCGTTGTATTGTAAACCCATTTGGCTTTTTCAAAATATTTGATTGTGCGTTCTTTTGATTCGCCCAATTTTTGAGAAAGCTCATCACTCCATGCATATAAATCTGCATGGGCATTTACCCTTGTTCCATCTGACCAAAAATAATGAGCAATAGGATCGAGCCTTTGAATGGGAAAATGTGAATCAAAATCCTCATCACATAACGTGTACAATTCTTTGACCAAATCGGGTAGCGTAAAAAGGCTTGGACCTAAATCAAAACGATAGTTGCCCAATTTTTTTTGACTCAATTTACCGCCAAGATGATCAGAAGCTTCATACAAGCTGACCTGAAAACCTGCTTTAGAAAGCCGAATAGCAGCTGCCATTCCCGCAACACCTGCGCCAATGACAACAGCCTTCTTCATCCATTAAAATCCTTGAACACCATTTACTGTGGTGTATTTTAAGACAAGATTCTTATTGGGGTAAATTCTTTTGAATGCACTTTGAACCATGATGGTAGCCTCATGAAAACCACAAAGAATCAACTTTAATTTTCCTGGATAAGTATTGATATCCCCTATTGCATACAAACCAGGAACATTGGTACTGTAGTCCAAAGTATTTACTTCGATAGAATTCTTATCTATGTTCAAACCCCATTCAGATAAAGGACCCAATTTTGGAGACAAACCAAACAATGGCAACCAATGGTCGGTGGATACTGTTTCTGGCTCACGCCCGTCAATATTGACAACGATTGATTCCAATTTATCTTCACCATTCAATCCTACAACTTCAGCATTGGTGATGAGTCTCATCTTTCCGCTCTCACTCATGTCCATAACCTTTTGAACACTGTCCAAGTGACCACGGAAACTGGTGGAACGGTGAATCAATGTAACATGCTCAGCTACACCATTGGCCAAGAAAATGGACCAATCCAATGCACTATCTCCTCCACCAGAAATTACGACACGCTTGCCGCGGTAAAACTCTGGATCACGAACAATGTATTCAATTCCTTTGTCTTCAAAATCAGTGATGTTGGCAATAGGAGGTTTGCGAGGCTCAAAGCAACCTAATCCTCCAGCTATGGCAACAATTGGTGCCTTGTGTATGGTGCCTCTACTAGTGGTAACAATGAAGTGATCATTTTCATCTTTCTCAAATTTCTCAGCTCTTTCTCCCAAAGTAAAAGTTGGTTTAAAAGGCTCGGCTTGCTTCATCAAATTATCAATGAGATCCCCTGCCAATATCTCCGGGAAACCAGGTATATCATAAATGGGTTTTTTAGGATAGATTTCAGTCAATTGACCTCCAGGTTGAGGAAGAGCGTCAATCAAGTGACATTTTAATTTGAGTAATCCAGCTTCAAAAACTGTGAAAAGTCCGCAGGGTCCTGCGCCGATGATGATAATGTCTGATTCAATCA
>JBEISW010000367.1:0-1700 GCA_040375215.1 Crocinitomicaceae bacterium
TACAAATGAAGGCCAACATTTCTCAATCTTTTTCCATTGTTAACTAAACAATTTGCTAATGAAAAATGGGTTGATTTGGATTGCGGCTATTTCATTCTTTGTTGCAGGATGTTACAAGGATGAGACAAACACAACCCATCAGCCTACACCATATCATTTGAATATCCCCAAGGGGCTTCCTGCCATGATTATACCGGCGGACAATCCCTTGACGGTGGAAGGCGTTTACCTTGGGCGCATGTTGTTCTATGACCCCATCCTTTCAGGGGATAATTCTCAAAGTTGCGCCAGTTGTCATATGCAACAACATGGGTTTACGGATGGCCAGAAATACAGCGTTGGAATTGATGGCATTGAAGGAACACGCAATGCCATGCCGCTCATCAATTTGGGTTGGCAGTCAACGTTCTTCTGGGATGGCGGTGCTGCAGATTTGGAAAGTCAAGCATTGGGACCAGTCGTTAATCCAATTGAGATGCATGAAACCTGGGCCAATGCAGTGAATGAAATCAAAGCCATTCCCATGTACCAGCATTTATTCAAGAAGGCATTTGGCATTGATGAGATTACAACACCTTATGTGGTGAAGTCCATTGCACAGTTTGAGAGAACCTTGATCAGCGGTGATTCCAGGTATGACCAATACAAAAGAGGCGAGGCATTTCTTACCCCATTGGAACTGCAAGGCATGGATTTATTCACGGACATGAACAAAGGCGACTGCAATCATTGCCATGTCTTGGGTTCAACGTTTTCTGATTTCGCTTTCAGGAATACAGGTCTTGACAGTATACCCGTGGATGAGGGCCGATACATCATTACATGGAATCCAGCGGACAAAGGGAAGTTCAAGACCCCCAGTTTGCGCAACATAGCTTTAACAGCGCCCTACATGCATGATGGACGATTCAATACTTTGTTGGAATGTGTTGAGCATTACAATACCGGTTTCCGATATACAGCCAACCTAGATCCCAATTTGTGCACCGCTCAAAAGGGTAGAATGACCCAACAGGAAATGGAAGCCATCGTTGCGTTTATGCACACGCTGACAGATGAGAAGTTTATCCAAATGGAGGATTTTCAGGATCCGAGGTGATACAATGTTGGGAAGATTAAATGGTGTTCATTTATTACTCTTGGATAAAGGGAAACAACTGAAAGAACCCCACGCTATTGGCAGGAACAACGATTGAAAGATATTGATCTAAGCCATCGAGGATTATTTTGTTGTCCAAGGCAACAACTTTGGAATCTATTTCATAGAGGTGAACTCAAAAAAATGAATTTCAATATGGTCTTTCTTAATTAAAAAGTAGTCTCCGTAGTCCGAAATTTCCGCAAACTCTAATTTGTTAAAGTAATAGTCTTTTGTTGCAGTCTTGTCCCGCAATGGCAATTTTGGATTTATGTGCAGCAGCATACCGGTTGTTCTTTTCTGTTACTTATTGTTTGAAGAAGGTCGCATTACAATGACAGCTAACGGTTTGCGGCTAACCGAAGGTGGCGATTTCGAAGCACTACACTGTCAACCAAGCACAAACTTTGATAGATGCACAAAACCTGATTTAACCATGGAACCGCCACTTTTGGGTAGATGCTGTTGAACTAAACCTCCGGTAGCTTTCCACCTTGGTTGTCGTACCTTTCAAATATAAAAATTTATCTACTTATGACAACAAAAAAAAGTGGCCCGAGGA
>JBEISW010000073.1:0-9158 GCA_040375215.1 Crocinitomicaceae bacterium
AGGAGTTGGAATATGCGGTAGATCATTTTGAAGATTCATTTTACATCACCACCAACTGGAATGCAAAAAACTTTAGATTGATGAAATGCCCCTTGGACAAGACAACCAAGGAGAATTGGGTAGAAGTAATTCCACACAGGAGCGATGTATTGTTGGAGGGAGTGGAGATGTTTAAGGAGTATATGGTCATTGACGAACGTCAAAACGGTTTGACCCAATTGCGCATCAAACGTTGGGATGGAACATTGGAGTATTATATGCCTTTCCAAGATGCAGCTTATTCTGCAGGTGTTGGTGCCAATCCCGACTTTAATACTGAGATTTTGCGCTATGGATACTCTTCTATGGTTACGCCATCCAGCACGTTTGATTTTAATATGCGTACCAAAGAGCAAGTATTGTTGAAGCAGCAAGAAGTTGTCGGAGGATACAACGCCGCAGATTACCATTGTGAGCGATTGATGGTTCCTGTAACCGACGGAACTTTGGTTCCAGTTTCATTGGTTTACAAAAAAGGTTTCGAAAGAAATGGCCAAGCTCCTTTGTTGCTTTATGCATATGGCAGCTATGGATACAGCATGGATGCCGCATTCAGCTCTGGAAGATTGTCTTTATTGGATAGAGGATTTGTTTATGCCATGGCCCACATCCGTGGAGGACAAGAGATGGGTCGTGAGTGGTACGAGAATGGTAAATTGTTGAAGAAGAAAAATACGTTTACTGATTTCATTGATTGCGGGCAGCATTTGGTCAATCAGAAATATACCAGTGCAGATAAATTGTTTGCCATGGGAGGAAGTGCAGGCGGATTGCTGATGGGTGCGGTTGCCAACATGGCTCCTTCATTGTTCAAAGGAATTGTTTCAGCCGTTCCTTTTGTAGATGTAGTAACCACGATGTTGGATGAAACCATTCCATTGACCACTTTTGAATATGACGAATGGGGAAATCCTAACGATCCTATTTACTACGATTACATGAAGTCTTATTCCCCAATTGACAATATTGAACGAAAAGATTATCCCAATGTTTTGGTCACTACCGGTTATTGGGATAGTCAGGTGCAGTATTGGGAGCCTGCGAAGTATGTCGCCAAATTGCGCGAGATGAAGACCAATGATACCCAACTGCTATTTCACATCAATATGGATGCAGGACACGGTGGTAAATCTGGACGTTTTGAAGCTTTGAAAGAAGTGGCATTAGAATATGCCTTTATGATGCAATTGGTAGGAATTAAAGATTGATTTAAAAGTCAATCTTTCTTTCTCTTAATTCTTGTAATAAATCCATCTCAGCTGTAAGATGCATTGTCTGTAATCCAGCCTTTTGAGCGCCTTGTACGTGTTGGATAGAGTCATCTATGAACAGCGTTTCTTCAGCGTTGAGCTTGTGCAGTTCCAAGAGGTGAGTGAAAGTTTCGGGATGCGGTTTTCGTTTGCCCAAAACTTGGCTGTAATGAATCACTTCAAATCCTGCAATGAAATTTTCATAATCACCGTTGTATTTCATCATCTGTTCAAATGCAGGTACATGAATGGCGTTGGTATTGCTCAACAAGAATGTCCGATAACCAGCATTTTTTATCGCAGGAATGGCCTCAATTCTATCCGAAATGGGATGCAGTAAAATGCTATTCCAAGCTTCCATGACCGCTTGATGTGATGCACTGGGCATTTGATGATACAAATGATTCATGAATTCGCTTGGTTCAATGGCGCCAATCTCTAATTTATCGTATATGGGATTTTGATTGGCCTGAGAGTACTCAGCGGTGAATCCGTCCCATCCCAATTTGGAAAAACCTACGGCTGGGGCGTTGTAATCTATGGCAAATAGGACTCCACCGAAGTCAAAAATAATATTCTTGATGTTCATTATCTTTTGGTCCAAGCGCGGGGATCAACGGTCAAAACTTTGGCGCGAAGTTGAGCCTCGTCTTTATCGTTTTTGGCAGTGCCATAAACAGCATAGAAATAATCTTGAAAAGGAATGACTTGAGCATTGGTAAATCCTTGGCTTTTCATAGTAGTCACCTGCTCTTGTGCGTTGTCTCTGGATTTGAAAACACCACCGACAACCCATGATTTTCCCCATTCAGCGGCGGTCTTGTTGTTGGTTGAACGCGCTGTAACTAAGGGTTTAATTTCGCTTTCTTGATCGTTGGTAGTTTCAGCACTTTCAACTTTTTTGTTGGCAAGTTGAGCAACAGCAATGGGCTTGGCATTCCAAAGGTCAAAAAATTCTTTCTGAAAGTTTTGTTCTGTCGGTGCAGTTGTGATGTTTGGAACGGAAGGACGCTCGGATTTTTGAACGGAAGACGTTGTTAAATCAGGATTCCAACCTGCGGTGTCTGTGTTGGTTGTGTTGTGTTGAAAGACAAAAAGTCCAGATGCAAGTAAAACAGCGACAGAGGCCGCTACGGCCAATTTTTTCCAAGCGGTTTTTGTCGTTTGTATTCCAGAAGGCACTTGACTTTTGGCTGGGAGTTGAATATTACTCAATCCAAATGAGGTGAAATCAGTGATGAATTTCTCACTTGGCACAAATTGCATTTGACCTTGTGCATCGGTCCAAAGCGTTCCAATGCCATTCAAGTGCGCCTTTTGTCCATTGGCCAAATGATTCAATATCTGTTGGGTCCATTGCTCCAATTCTGCCTGCGCTTTGGGGATGGCTTCACCTGTGCTTTTCACATAATTGTTTAAAAGCAACCCATCACTTGTTGTGAGATGGCGGTTGAAACCCAACTGCTTACTGGGTGGTTGAATGGAATGATTGATGGGATGGATAACCGCACTTTTATAAAAAGTGACAAATCCGCCCAATTGCGGAACAATCACACAATCGTGCTTTAACAGTAACTGCGCTATGATAACTTCAAACTTCACCATCCAAAAATACAAAAAATGATTAGATGAATTGACTTTAAATATTCTGAAGATCCTCTGGGGTATCCACTGATGGGGTTTCTATCTGAGTTTCAATGGTTAAGATTTGATAACCATTGTCTAGCCACCTGAGCTGCTCCAAGGATTCTGCTTGTTCCAAAGCTGAGGGCTTTAGATTTTGAAGATTTTGAAGAAACGATGCGGAATAGGCATACATGCCCAGGTGTTTGAAGAAGCCCTTGAAGTCTTCTGATTTTTGGTAGTGAGGAATGGGGCTTCGTGAAAAATAAAGGGCTTTACCATCCATGTTTCGAGCGCACTTAACACGGTTGGGGTTGGTGTAATCATCATGAGATGGGTTCCACTTCACCAATGTTGCAATATCACAAGATGGGAGGATCATGGCTTGAGCCAATGCATCAATTTGCGAAACCTCCACAAGGGGTTCATCCCCTTGCACATTGATGACGGCTTTATATGTATCGGGAAAAGCTTGAAGCACTTCAGCGCAGCGGTCGGTGCCGCTTTGCGCTTCCTGGCTGGTCATCATAGCCTTCCCTCCAAAAGATTTTACCGTATCAAAAATGCGTTGGTCATCCGTTGCTACCACCCATTCATCAATGTATTGTGATAAAACACAACGATCCCAAACATGTTGAATCATGCTTTTTTGCCCAATCATGGCTAGCGGTTTACCGGGAAAACGGGTGCTGGCAAATCGGGCAGGGATGACACCTAGAATTTTCATAGTTCAATGCTGTATTGGATGTTGATCAATCTGGTGGATTCAATTGCTAGTGGGCGAATCGCATACAGTCGGTTGGTGAGGTTGTTCACGCTGATGGTCAATTGTTGATGGTTCCAGCTGATACCTGCACGCGCATCAAAGATCCAATCCCCTTTTTGGTGTGATTCACGCCATTGAATAATGCCAGGATTGAAGTTGACTTGTGTTGGGGCTTGAAGAGAAAGTGCTTCTAAATTTTCAAAAGCATTGTCAATGTTTTGCATGTGGCTATTGTAACGGCTACTAAATCCGATGTGCCAATGTTCTTGACGCAATGAAACATCACCTCGGATAAGATGTTGCATGCGGTATTTTAGAATGTTATTTGACGGGTCGGAAGATGTGGTTTGGTAGCTGATTGGTACAAAATACTTATCATCAGTGGGTCTTGTTGAATAGTTGTATTCAGGTGACGTCGAGATGGGCTTGGTATAGGTGTATCCTACCAAAAGATCAATATTTGTGCCTGGTCTAATCTCTCCGGTTCCCATGATGCTCAGCTCAGCACCTTGAACCTGAGCGTTGCCCGTATTTAGGCTCTTAAAGCCTAAACCAAATAAGTTGCTAGGATTAGGATTTTCTGCCCATTGACCAAAGGTAAACTCAATGAACTGATCAAATTTTTGCTGAAAAATAGCTGCATCTATATACCCTTTGAATTGGCCCAATTGAAAACCTTGTTTGATCCCCAATTCTAAATTTTCAGAGGATTCCGGTTTGAGATTAGGATTGGCATACACTTTCACCGCACCCAAAGCGGTGATGATGAATTTCTCAGCGATACTTGGAAAACGGAAACCTTGTCCGTACGAAGCCCTGAGGTGGGTATGCTCAAACCATTTGAAATTGATTCCGGCTCTGAAAACAGGTTTTTGTGATTTTTCTTGATTGATGGTGAATTGTTCTAAACGACAACCTGCAGAAAGGAACAATCTTTTTCTCCATTGACCATCTGCTTGAAAAAAAGCAGCTCGATTGCTGGCGCTATTCACACCATCCGGGTTGCCACCAATGTAAAGTTCTCCCTTTGCTTGGGTTATGCTATTTACCGCGCCGAGTGTTGTTCTTATTCCGGGAATTCCCCAGCTTTCCCAATCTTGCTGGTATTGGTATTCTGTATAATAGACATCACTGTAATTTCCCTGCGCATTGTCGTTGTAATTGTCTAGTGATTGCCAGCGTGATTTGATAGAATGTTTGCTTCCTTTTTGGTTGTAGTATTCGACAAATGGATCGAGAGCAGAAACCAATTGATAAGTGTATGTGTTGGAACCACTGTAAGCACCAAAAAGACCGTCTGTGCTGTTTTCCCAAATCAAAGTTGAAAGACTTTGGCTTTGTGCAACAATGCCATTGACTCCATAGGAAAGACCTTGGATTTTTCGATTTCTGTGGCGCAATTGGAAGTTGATTCGACTTCTGTTTTCACTGCTGTATCTATCCACGGTGAATGGATTTTGATCATAAGGCAAAACTTGACCAAGGCTATCTTTATTGGGCCCCATGTGGCCATCATCTGCTTGAAGGGTTGCAGCCAAAAGCCATTCCCAATTGCCATTTTTTTGGCTGTGATTAAAAAAGTAACCGGCTTTTTTATTCAATCCATTCCAATAATGATGTGGCCCCTTGGGAGCGCTGTAGACTCCTGACCAAACTTGGAATCTTGTTTTGGGTGTTGAAGTGGGATATGCTGTTCTAAAGTGTATGACACCGGAAAGAGCAGAGCTACCGTACAATACACTACTTGCCCCTTTGATGATTTCCAATTGCGCGATATTTTCCATGGGCATAAACGCCCAAGAAGCTTTACCAGCGTCACCGCTCAAGATGGGAATATCGTCAATCAAAACTTGAACGCGAGAACCAGCGCCAAAGCTGTAGCCACTTCCACTTCTAATTTGCGGTTCATCGTCAACGATGATAACTCCTGGCACTTGTTGCAATCCATCTTCTAGCGAAGTGACATTTTTATCTTGCAACAAGCGCGGTTGTATCACCTCCATACTCATGGTAACATTGGCGATGTCTTGTTGAAACTTACCTGCAGAAATGACCAATTGTTTAAAGTCGACTGATTTCTCTTTGAGAAAAATAACACCAATGTTTCTGTTTTCCTTTAGATTTTGAATGGTCAAAAATTTGTCATGATAGCCAATGCACTTGATAATCAAGTTGTGATTTCCAGCTGGAAGGCTGAAATTAAAATCTCCATTTAGGTCAGATCGTGTACCCTCTTCTCCATTGGAAATCGTTACTCCAGGGATGGATTCTTGAATACGACTGCTGTCTCTGAACGTACCATATATGGAAAACGTTCCCTGTTTTGTGTTAATTTGAGCCGAAGTATTAGGTAAGAAACCCAGTAAGATCGCGGTAATGATGCAGCAATGTGTAAATAATGTTCTCTTCATGGTCTTGGTTTGGTCGGTTGGAGAATTCAACATCGGAAAGATAATAATTAGTGGTAAGAAAAGCGGAAAGCTGCCTTTTTTTTCTTTATTTATGCAACTACTACAATCTCCAAGACGTAGAAATTAAAAAACCACAACCATGAAAAGAAGCTTATTCTTATTCTCCACCTTTTTACTTGCTGCTTTTACTGCTCTGTCATATGACATGAAGCAAGGATTTATTTTGAATAAAGGGCAGTGGAAAGGAGGATATCGGAAGGTATATTTTGAAAATAAAGATATGCAGCAGGCCATTCGATTGACCAATGAAGGAATGGAGTATGAGTGGATGCAATTGGAGGGCAGTGACATGAAGTTGCAACGAGCGGTATTGAAGCCAATTGATGGGGATTTGAGCCGCTTTGAAGCCAAGGAATCAATGGGTGATGTTTATTTCTACAACGTTCAAGGTCAAATCAGTACAGCAGGATACAAATCCGTTGTTTTTAAAAATGTTTATCCCAATGTGGATTGGAAAATTTATCAAACAGAAAATGGTTTGAAGTACGACTGGATTGTTCGTCCTGGTGGTAATGTAGATGATATCCAAATGGAATGGATTGGTTTGAGTGAGCTTGGCATCAAAGGTGATGGAGGCTTGTTTTTTAAATCAACGTTGGGTGAGTTGACTGAGGAGCATCCTGTAAGTTTTCAGAATGGAGGAGAAGTAAAAACACGATTTGTAGTAAAAGACAATGTTGTGGCTTTTGAAGTAGGGAGTTATGATCATAAAAGAGAATTGGTCATCGATCCTGAAGTGATTTGGTCATCTTATTACGGAGGAGAATCCTATGATGAGGTAAACGGAATAGCAGCTGATGTATCTGGAAATGTTTATATCACAGGTACTACAACCAGTACAACCAATATCTCCGGCAATGCCTCTGGCGCATTGATTCACCAGACCAATATGAATGGTACACGTGATGCGTTTTTGGCCAAGTTCAACATGAATGGTCAACGATTGTGGGCCACTTATTATGGTGGTGAGGGACAGGATGAGGGAAATGCGATAGCAATTGACGAGTTTGGTTTTGTTTATTTGGCCGGAACAACTACAAGCACCTTCGCTGTAGCCTCATTTGGTTTTCAAACTTCTTTGATGGGTATTCGTGATGGCTATATGGTAAAATTCAACAACAATGGACAGCGTGTTTGGGGAAGCTACTTGGGCGGATCTGGAACAGAGAATGTGTTGGGTATGACAGTGGACAATGATGGTCGATTGTTGTTGTTGGGAGAAACTACTTCCAATGATTATTTGATTTCAGGCACTGGGGATCAAGTATACGGCGGTCAAGGAGATGTTTTTGTAACCTGTGTGGCAGGAATGGGAGCGGTGTATTGGAGTGTCTATTTTGGAGGGGAGAATTTGGAGAATGCGGGTGGTATTGGTTATGATGTGGTGAGTGATCGTGTTTTTATCACAGGCACTACGGCTTCCGTAACAGGAGTTTCATCAGGGAATGGTCAGCAAATGAATTTTGGAGGAGGTTTAAAAGATGGCTTCTTGGCTGCTTTGGATGAGCAAGGGAATTTGGTTTGGTCAACTTATGTGGGCGGCTCTGGTATTGATGAGGTGCGGAACAGCAGTTCTGATATATACGGAAACATCTACATTGTCGGAACTACATCTTCAACGGGAATGGCTACGACCGGCGCGCATCAAACCAATTTTGGAGGTGGAGCAACTGATGCTTTCATGTCACAGTATAATGTGAATGGTGGTATGTTGTGGAGAAGTTACTTCGGTGGTCCAGGCACTGATGAAGGATCCGCAATGGTTGCTGATAAGGTGGGAAACATTTATTTTGGTGGGCAAACGAATTCACAGGGACTAGGACTTAACAATCCTTTTCAAAACACAGTTGCGGGTGGAACGGATGCGTTTTTTAGCAAGTTCACAGTGGAAGGATTTCCCCAATGGACCAGCTATTATGGTGGTACAGGAAACGAAGAATTGAATTTCTTGAATATTGATTTTAGTCAGAAATTATTGTTTGCAGGTTCTGCAGCGTCTGCCAATCTATCTGACAATGGATGGCAATCGGCCCTTAATGGAGGACAAGATGGTTGGTTTGGGAAATTGGAGGACTGCCCAAATCCATACATCACTATTGCCTATGACGGTGATGTTGAGTTTTGCGAAGGTGAATCCATAATGTTAGGTGCTGGCGGAGCGGATTGGTATGTTTGGAGCACTGGAGATACCATTCCTTTCATTAATGTCGAGGAGTCTTCTGATATTACCTTGAGAGGAATATTAAACGGATGTCAAGGTATTTCATTGCCATTGCACATTGAAGTAAAGCCCGTTCCTCAAGTTGAGATTATTGCATCAGGTCCCACAACATATTGCCCCGGAGAGTTAATTATGATGGAATTGTATCCTTCAATATCTCCTGATTCATTGATAGCTTACTGGGAATGGAATGATGGTACCCAAAATGATGTGCAATATGTCGAAGGTGAGAGTGAATGGACGATTCAAGTAACAGCCATCAACGGCTGTGATCGTGATGTTGCAGTAACTGTCGGTTACGCAGAAATGGAAGAAATTGTGATGGCTGTACCCAATGAGGCATTGTGTATTTCAGATGCACCTATGCAAATGATAGGTTATCCATTTGGTGGTACATTTATCAGTAGCACAGGAATGGGCATTGATGGGACATACTTTGACCCTGCCCAAGCAGGTGGAGGTGTTCATGATGTACATTACGAAATCATGGACAATGTATCAGGATGCGCTGCGATGACAGACCCTATCAGTATAGAAGTTTTGTATGCGCCAACGGAGCTTTTTATACCCAATGATACCATCTGTGTAGACGCTGAGCCTATGTTGATGATGGGATTGCCCATTGGTGGATTCTATACAGGTTTGGGAGTATCTGGATCTAACTTTTACCCCAATTTGGCAGGACCCGGATGGCATGAAGTTTCATACAATTATATCGACCCACAAGGTTGTGACAATCGAGCATTTCAAAGTATTTATGTCGATCCATGTGGATTTGTATTACAACG
>JBEISW010000375.1:0-1501 GCA_040375215.1 Crocinitomicaceae bacterium
AAGCAGAGGCTTTAGATTTGTTTCTGCAAGGAAAAGGTTCTTCTATATCATGCTTGGTTGCATTAGAAGTAGAAGAGGAAGAGTTGAAACAACGACTATTAAAAAGAGGTGAATCTTCTGGAAGAGCAGACGATGTGAACCCAGAGATTATCCAAAACAGAATCAACGTGTACAATAGAGAAACCACGCCAGTGGCAGATCATTATCGTTCACAGAACAAATACAAAGGCATCAATGGATTAGGTTCCATTGAAGAAATAGCAGAGCGTTTATGCGCTGCCATTGACGAAGCCCGCGTGAACGCTTAATCCATGGCATCAGAAAACTTTGTAGACTACGTAAAAATATGTTGCCGTTCTGGAAAAGGAGGGGCTGGTTCAGCGCATTTTAGAAGAGAGAAATTTGTGCCTAAAGGTGGACCAGATGGAGGAGATGGCGGAAGAGGTGGTCACATCATCATCAGAGGAAATGCTCAATTATGGACTTTGCTCCATTTAAAATACCGCAAACACGTTATTGCAGATCCTGGACAGGGTGGCATGGGCGCTCATAAAACAGGAGCGGAAGGCGAGGATATTATTCTTGAAGTTCCTCTGGGAACCATAGCAAAAGATGCTGAAACGGGGCTTATTCATTTTGAGATTACGGAGGATCAACAAGAGTATATTTTAGTTGCTGGTGGACGAGGTGGTCTTGGAAACAATCATTTTAAAACGGCCACCAATCAAGCACCACATTATGCTCAGCCAGGAGAACCGGGGAAAGAGGAATGGAAGATCCTTGAACTTAAAGTGTTGGCAGATGTAGGGTTGGTCGGTTTTCCCAATGCCGGTAAATCAACATTGTTGAGCGTTGTATCCGCTGCAAAACCAGAAATTGCAGACTATCCTTTTACAACCATTGTTCCCAATTTGGGCATGGTTCGATACCGAGATCACCGCAGCTTTGTAATGGCTGACATTCCTGGTATCATTGAAGGTGCTGCTGAAGGTCGCGGATTGGGTCATCGCTTTTTAAGACACATTGAACGCAATGCTTTGCTACTTTTCATGATTCCATGTGATGCCAAAGACATTGTTGCAGAATACAACATTCTATTGAATGAGTTGAAGAAGTTCAATCCTGAATTATTTGATAAAAGAAGATTCTTGGTCATTACCAAAAGTGACATGTTAGATGATGTCTTGATGGCACAGATGTCAGAATTGCTTCCAAAGGACATTCCTCATATGTTCATTAGTGCTGTTACACAAATGAATATTGAAGCGTTGAAAGACGAGCTTTGGAAACAGATGAACCGTTAATCCTGATTGTATTTTTCCATGGCCTCTAAGAGTATGGAACGCATCTGACTTCTTATTTTAACTGGAGAAACAACTTCCAAATCATTTCCAAATGATAATAACTTGGCGTATAGTTCTGGTGAAGGGTATACCTCCAATTTGAATTCAATGAACGCATCCGATTCTTTGGTAACCTTCTGAGAACCGTGCAAAGGCTG
>JBEISW010000243.1:0-3582 GCA_040375215.1 Crocinitomicaceae bacterium
AAATTCAATTATTACCTCAAATCAATTGTGTCAATTCTTATCGTCAGGAGAAATTTCTATTTCTATTTGGACTAAATCTGAAGAAATCAAAAGTCAATCATTATTTGAGGAGATTCCCAATAACCCCAATTATAGAATAAATGCTCATTTGAATTATAATGAATTGGGTAGGATATTTTGGGATTATGGAAATATTTCGGCGGGAGGAAGAATTACCTCTGTTGTTAGCTCCTGCTCGTTGAATCAATGGGAGCATTATGTTTTTGTGGCGAGTTCTATTAACTCTTTGATGACTGTTTATAGAAACGGAGTGCTTGAAATGCAGGGTGAATACTCCTCGAATTACTTTAGTTTGGGAGATTTGTCATTTGGAGGAAATCCTTCCTTTTTTCTGGGAGATTTAGATGATATATCAATTTTTAATCGTGCGATATCCTCATCAGAAATCCAACAACTCTACCAAGATCAAACAGGTCAAGTCCAACAACCATTAACTTGTAACATCACCGCCCCCACTACCACCGTGTGCGAAGGGGAATCCGTCACGTTGTCTGTTAATACAACGGGTGGGTCGGGAGCAACTTCCCAATTACCCACCAATTTGCAACAAGGATTGGTTGCCTATTATCCTTTCAACGGCAACGCCAATGACGAGAGTGGGAATGGGAATAATGGTGCTGTGAGTGGGGCTACTCTGATTGCTGATCGTTTTGGAAATTCAACTTCAGCCTATCGATTCGATGGTGGTGTTTCTACGAATATAACTGTTGACCTTCAGAATAGTATTCAGGGAAATAAATCTTATTCCCTTTGGATGAAGTTGGATAATACTTTCATCAATCCTTATTGTCATTTGATAACATGTACCAGTACTCCCAACGATTATCTTTCTGTTAATGGTAATCATCCTGCATATTATGCTAACAATACTGTAGGTAAATTCTTCGATGGGAAGGCGGGTGTAATGTCGCTCAATACGCTAAATGATGAAATCTGGCATCATATAGTTATGATTCATGACTACGTCAATTTAACCTCCAGGTTGTATATCGACGGATTTGAGCAGGGATATGTAGTAACCAATAATTTCCTAAATGATCCAGTGGTAAGTCAATTGATATTGGGAAGTAATTGGAGTAATCCTTCTTGGGCTAATTCGACAATGACCGGGAGTTTGGACGACATTGCCATTTACAATCGGGTGTTGACGCCAACGGAAATTCAACAGTTGTATTCTGGAGTCTCTTACAGTTGGTCCAATGGAGGACAAAGTGCCTCTACAACTGTTAATCCAACTCAAAACACCACCTACAGTTGCACCGTAACAAAAGGAACGCAAACGTGCACTGCAAGCGTGACCATTACCACTATTCCGCAAAGCACTTGGTATCCCGATAATGATGGTGACGGATTTGGTGTGGATTATTCACTGGGAGATATTCATCAGAGCATTGCCAATTTCCCAGGTGGGCCTACTACAATTGCTAAAGGAATTGCAGACAGTCAATTTGGATATGTAATAAGTGGCGATACTTATGGAAGTGGATTTACCAATAATTGTTGGAAATTGGATCCAGCAACAGATACATGGAGTGCCATTGCCAACCTTCCTGTTTCCATCAATCAAGGCGTTGCTTTTCAATACAACAATCAGGCTTTTGTGGGATTAGGAAATTTAGTTGATGGTATTTACAAATATGATAATACGCTCAATACTTGGAGCCTGGTGAGCAATGTTCCAAATTACGGGCAATCCAACTGGAGTGGAAGCTGTTTTGTTATTGATGACAACGTTTATTTTGTTTTTAAAGAGAGTCAGGTGGCAAGGCTTAATATGACGACATTGACATGGACACAGCTTTCCAATTTTCCCGGAGGAAATAGGGCAACAGGAACCGGTTTTGCCATGAATGGAAGAGGATATTTTGGTCTTGGGTACTTTGCAACACAGGGATATGCCAATGACCTATGGGAGTATAATCCCAACACAGACAGTTGGACTCAAAAATCGGACTTGCCTTCATTTCCTAGATACGGTTGCACTGCTGTTGTTCAAGGCGGTAGGGCATATTTTTTGGGTGGTGAAAAGGCCAGTCCCAATCCTTTTTTAAATGAGGTTTGGATGTACAATCCTTCAACTGACGTTTGGACAGCACAGGATAATTATCCTGCAGGATCAAGAAACTATGTTACTGCTTTTGTAGTCAATGGTCATATCTATTCAGGTCTTGGCAGTTCTGGCTACCATACCGATTTTTGGAAATGGAATAACAATGCCTATGCTTGTAGTCAACCTGCGGGCTTTGTATCCAATACCAATGATTGCAATGATGCAGAAGTGTTGGCTTATACTGGAGCGCAGGAATTGTGTGGCAATGGGGTGGATGAGGATTGCAATGGTTCAGATCTCGCCTGTTTCAACAGTATAATAGATGATGCCGTTCAGGTCAACAGTATTGGCAATTATGGAACAGGAACGCAAACATCTTGGTCAATTGATTTTTCTGCAGGAGCTGATTATTTGGAGTCATCTGAAAGTGGATTGGACCTGTGGTTCAGATTTACGGCTTTGAACAATGCCGTCCGCATAGAATTGTCAGGTAGTTCAATGGTTGGAGATGACAATCAATTGATGTTGTATGATTTTACAACTGCTTTAGGTCAGCCATTGATTCCATTGAAATCAGAGAATGATGTTTCACCTTTCAACATGGGTATATCCAATGATGGAGGCAATGAGATTCTGTTGTTTGATCAACTGCAAGTTGGAAATGAATACTGGCTTTGTGTACACAATGTTAATGGCTCATATGGAATTTCATCCCTAAGGATGGCCTATTTGCGCGGAAGCGCAATGGACATTGGTCCATATACCAATTACACCAATACCTATAATAATACTTGTCAGAACTTCAAGTGTAAGTTTCGTCAAGGAGCCTCTCACTATACTTTCCACATGTGGAATGGAGAGCAAGCAGTTGGTGATGAGCATTGGTTATATTCTACTACGCCTGCTAATACAGCTGTAGCCAGTACAGTTTTGTCCTTGGGTAAGCTGGTTGTGGCCAATATCAACTCGACCATCCAACAAGCGCATACGGTAATGGTAGATGCCCATTACAATCTCAAGGATGCATTTGGAAACAACGAACCGTTGACGGCCAATGGCGTTTTACCTGGTGTGTTTTGGTTGAACCCAGAACAAGATTTGAATTTGAGAACAAGTGACAGATGTCCAGTTTCAAAAAGTCCGATATATGGCGCTGTTGCCACCAACAGGAGTGTTTGTGGAGTGAGCAGATACATCTGGAGTTTTCAAACGGTGCAGCCTCAGCTAGGGTTGGCTACAGTTGTCAACGGATCATTGGGGGGATCTAGGGTGTTGAGTACCCCCATGATTCCTGGAATTACCAATAATCAAACCTATGACGTCATGATTAGAAGCTTACATATTGATCAACAAACTTTAACCAACTTTGGCACTGTGGCTTGCATGAAGACTTTTAGCGTGGCCGCTTCTCCCGTCATTGATGCTGAGGATTCATATATCCAAGAGAATAGAATAATCCTCTACCCTAACCC
>JBEISW010000203.1:0-4361 GCA_040375215.1 Crocinitomicaceae bacterium
CAAGCCTACCATTTGAGAATGAAGAAGTTTATTGTTGGCATGGGGATTCAAGCAAATTATGAGCAGATGACTGCAGGATTTGCCAATGCCCATTACAACAATGGAACAGGAGATGTAGACAATGCATTCTTGGCCGATCAAACCTTTTCCAACTTGAATTTTGGTGCGGGCTTGTATGTGTACAATAATAAGTTTTGGTTTGGTTATTCAGCCCCGGCTTTGATTAAGCAAGAATGGAGCTCAGCCAGCTTAGGCAACCTATCTGCTTACCAGAGCTTTCATCATTTTGTAACTGGTGGTTATGTATTCAATTATGGTCGCAAGTGGACTTACAAAGCCATGGGATTGATGAAAATGCATGAGTCATTGGCTCCATCCATTGATGCCGGTTTTATGGCGTATTATGGCAATGTTGTTGGTGCTGGGTTTTCTAATCGCTTGAATGACGCCTGGATTGCAATGATTGAATTCCAATTGGGCGATTATGCTAGATTGATGTATTCATTTGATTATACCTCTACACCTTTGAAGAATTATACCAATGGGACACATGAACTGATGATTAAGTTTTTCTTGAGCAGCAATTACAGAGGTCAAGTTTCACCAAGATTATTCTAAAAAAATATGAATGCAAAGAGATTTCTAATTTTCATTTGTTTTTTGACTCTAGGAAATATTTCCTATGGTCAAGCTTTGGATTTTTCTCGAGGTGACAACATGATGGCACGTAAAGAGTATTCAGAAGCAGCGGGATATTTTAAGCGTTATGTGAATAAAGCAGTTGAGGCTCGCGTTAAACTCTCAAGATGTTATTACTTTATGAAGCAGTCAGATGCTTGCGTTCAAAGCTACGCCATCGCGCCTCTTGATTCTTTAAAGGATGTTGACTTGTTTTATTACTCAGATATGTTGTGGCAATTGGGTAGAAAGGATGAATCTCAAAAGATGGGAGCACGCATCAAAAATCAAGTTTTAAGGGATGTCGTTGCTGGATTTGAGTACATACCAGACACTTTGATGATTTATAATGAACAAAATGTTACGGTGCAATCATTGAATTTGAATCCTAAGGGGAATGCATTTGGCCCCCACTGGCATAAGGGTAAGTTGTATTATATTGCTAATTCTAAAGAGCCATATTTGATAGATGATTTTTCAACTTCCGATTCATCAACATATCTTGATGTTGCTGTGCAAGGTGGTGAGTCAGACTTGCCTCTTGGTAAAGTGAATTCAGCACGCCATGAAGGTTCTTTTGCCATTAACAATGAAGGCAATAGAATGATCATTACTAGAACCATGGGAGCAGGATTGTTTAGTTCAATTGAGCAGCCACAGCTTTTTGAATTGACTCTTAATTCCAAGGGGAAATGGTCCAGAGCCAAAAGGTTAAAGTGCACAGATAAGAAATATTCTTATGCTCATGCTACATTTTCCGAAGATGGAAAAACAATGTATTTCAGCTCAAACAAACCCGGTGGATTAGGAGGTTTTGATTTGTACTCCGCAAATCTGGGTGCTGAAGGTTGGGGGGATATTAAGATTCTCTCTAACAAGATTAACTCTCCTTTTGATGAACTTTTCGCTACTGTTTCAGACGACTATTTATTTTACTCTTCCAACAGGCAGGGCGGTATAGGTGCTTTTGATTTGTATGCATGGCACAGGAAAATGGATGTTGTGGAACATTTGCCAACACCCATCAACTCAAGAAGGGATGATTTTGCCATTTCTGACAACGGAACAGACAGTGTTTGGTTTGTTAGTTCTAATAGGAATTTCAAGGAAGGTAAAGATGAAATTCTTCAGATGACTTTCCCAAAGGTTCAAGAGTATCTCTATGTTTATGATAATATGACCAATGATTTACTTCGCTCCAAGGCGGCAAAGGTATTATCAGTTGATGCGCGTCTTGTGGATAGTGGTATTGACAATGAAGGGAAGGTTCCTCCCTTCATGAAGAATGGTGATTCTCTTTTTGTATATGGTTATTATCCGCACAAACTGAAGTTTGATGATAAGTCTGGATTGAAAAGATTTTTTATCCGTCATTCTAAGAACAAATTGAAGCCAATTAAAGAAGTTATGTTGGATGTTGCAATTCCAAAGGAGGTTGCTGATGTGGCAGGAGAAAAGACTTATCAAATTGAGAATAGTGACGGAGGCTTCAAAAAGGTAACTCCCATTCAAGGAGAGACCAATGTTGCGGCAGTATTGCCCTTTGATCAAATTTCAGAAGGTGATTCCATTAAGGTTTCCATTTTTAAAGGTGACACTTTAATTGCTACATCTTACCAGGTAGTTTCGACGAACAATGTTTATAGAGCTGCAACTATTAATATCAATGAAAAGAAGTGGATTGCTGAAGTATTGAACAATGACACTTTATCCAAAGCGAAGGCTCCCATCCGTTCATTGAAGTCTATTTATTTTGCAACCAATAAGTGGTTTATTTCACCATCTGCCAAGAAGGCCCTTGCTGAAGTGGTAGCGTTCATGAAAGAAAATCCAACAGCCGTTATTGAGTGTGCTTCTCATGCTGATTGCAGAAGTTCCAGAGAGTACAATCTCCGACTTTCTGAGCACAGAGCTAAATCAACAGCAGAGTATATTGTTAAGAGGGGTGTTGCCAAAGATCGCGTGAAGTACAAAGGTTATGGTGAAGATAAGCCTGTAAATGGTTGTATTTGTGAGGGGAAAGTTGTACCCAATTGCAATCTCGGTCAGTTGCAATTGAACAGAAGAACTGATTTCATACTGTTGAGTAAATAAGAAATAGTATTGCATGAAAAAAGGTGGTCCAGTTGGCCACCTTTTTTCGTTTAGTCAAGTTGTTATTTAAAACAAACCGTGCAATTGGCTGTCAATAGAAGAAATGATCTTACCCAAATCTTCGGCATTCTCATGGAAACGATTTCCATCTATATCAATGATCAATAACTTTCCTTTGTTGTAAGTGGAAATCCATGCCTCATAGCGCTCGTTTAATCTTGTTAGGTAATCCAAACGAATGGCTTCTTCATATTCTCTTCCTCTCTTTTGAATATTCTCTACCAATGAGGGTACTCCGGCTCTCAGATAAATCAATAAGTCCGGTGGAGTAATGAACTCATCCATGACTGAAAATAAATCAGCATAGTTTTCAAAATCACGGGTAGTCATTAAACCCATGGCATGAAGATTAGGTGCAAAAATGAAGGCGTCTTCATATATGGTTCTATCTTGAACTACGTTTTTCCCTTTCTTATTCAATTCAATCAATTGAGCCAATCTACTCTTTAAAAAGAAAACCTGAAGATTGAATGACCAACGTTGCATGTCCTTATAAAAGTCTATTAGATAAGGATTGTCATCCACTTCTTCGAAGTGGGGTTGGTATTTGTAATGCTTGGCAAGCAGAGTAGTCAAAGTGGTTTTACCTGAACCGATATTTCCAGCGATCGCAATATGCATGACGTAATAAAATTTTGTTTAGGTTTCAAAACGTGAAAATAGGGGAATCTTGTGGAATAACCCCATTTGAGTGGGAATTGTTGAAAATTATTCTAAGGAAGTTTCAATTATGGCTTTATCCCAAGAAAAAATGGAGTCATTGGAAATACAAAAGTGAAATAACGTTGTTTTATTTTTGAAGCGTTTTTGTACCGGAGATATCAACTTTAAATATTGATCCCTGCATTCGTAAATTTTTCCTTCATCAAATAAATATTGCCCATTTTCACTGGGGTATTGATTGGATATAGCTCCCAAAAGATCAAATTCAAATAGATTTTGATGGTCCCAAACAAACAAGCTGTTTTTATGCTCCGTCATTCCTATAGCGTCCCAGTCAGACAATTGGTTAAACTGTGGTAGATTATCTATACTGAACATGACATTGCCCAATGGGTCTATTCTAATTATTCTCAGATTCATGTGATCAAAACACCAGAAACCGCCAAGAATAGAACCTGAAACCTGAGTAATCCAAGACTGGGGAATCAAAGTTTGCAGTGATAGATGGTCACCTGCTCGCTTAAGGTGTTGTCTAAAAATACAATTCTTTGCGTTTCTTCAAAAAACACAAATGGTTTTTGAGGCTGAATCAAATCGAGTTTACTGATTTTTCCAAAGAGCAAATTTCCATTTCGAAAAAATAGATTTTGAACGGGGTCATATTTTTCCAAAGAATTTTCATCCCATTTGTAAATGTTGCCCCAATGATCAATACTCATTTTCACACCAATTGTTTGGGCGTTGAAGGATGCATTAGTAAGAATACTAAGAGCGATGATGAAGAATAAAATTTTGAATGGAATGTATGTATTCATCATTTGGATGTAATCTAGGAACTTTGTTTTGTCCGCCTAACTTGCCTCTGC
>JBEISW010000124.1:0-6670 GCA_040375215.1 Crocinitomicaceae bacterium
AAAAAAAAAAAACTGCATCCGAAGAAATTACAGAAATAAGCGGGCTTCTTTGCATTGAAGAAGAATTGCTCAACGGAATTTTTCAAAGATTTCTAAATCTAGAGAAGGTAGTGTTGTTTGGTTCACGAGCTTTGAAATCGAACAAAGCCTATTCCGATATCGATTTTTGTTTGTACGGGCCCCTTCAAATATCAGATTTATTGCTTTTGACCAATTGCATCGATGATTTGATGTTACCTTACAAAGTGGATTTGATTCTTTTCAATAACATAGGCTCACCTTCACTTATAAAACATATTGAAAACAAGGGAAAAGAGTTCTTCAAAGTTGGATTGTTTCGAGCTAAGCCAACACAGTTGTAATCGTATCTTTGGGCCATGCAAAAGCACCTCGCATTATTCTTGTGGATGTTTAAACTGGACATGAAAAGTCAGAATACCATCATGGGAGGATTGGTGGTTGGTTTGAGTTCCAGTTACGCAGCTTATCTCTTGAATGGAGACGTAAATGATGGCACATTTTTATTGAGTTATTGGTGCATAGCGGCATTGTTCGCAGGGGTTCATACCATTCAAAAAGATCAGTTTAATAGTCACAACGGCAGTGGATCATTGTATTATCAGTTGACCTCACCTCGGCAATTTGCCACCGTTAAGTCCATTTACAACGGTTTGTTTTTGGCCATTTTGTTTTTGTTTCAATGGGCGATGTTGCTGTTTTATTTTGGAACGTCATGGACCAGCATCAACAACATGACAACGATGTTCTTTGCCATCTTCCTTATCGGCATGGCCATGGGAACGTCATTGAGTTTTGTCAATGGTATTGCCCAAAAAACCAATCAGCCTGGTGGTATCACTGCCATATTGAGCTTTGCTGTGCTTATTCCTGTGCTGTATGCCGCGGTGGCATTGATGAAAAAAGAAGCCTTGGCCGATCAAGGACAACAAGCACAATGGGGATGGCTGCTGATTGTCATGATGAATGTCTTGCCTTTTGGATTGTCAAACCTTTTGTATCCTTACCTTTGGAGAGATTAATGAGATGATGAAAAATTGGTGGAAATTTCTTGCAGTTATTCTGTTAACCTACGTAACTCTATTTAGCCTACTTACCCCGCTTGTACCTGGGGGATTAGCGGTGAACATTAACGAAATTAAAATAGGTGAAAACAATATTGAGTTCACCGGATACAACACTCACTTTAACACGGATCAAGCCAACTTGCGTTGTTTTATATCCGTTGGCCAACAATGGATTGAAGGGAAAGTTACAACTATTGAATCAGACGCTAAGTTTCAGTTTAGTGTAAACCTGCCTGATACATTACCATCCACACAAGTTGCCTTCTATGCCTACACGCCAACGGATGGTGCTGTATACGTCTCAAGTGCTGTTGGATTTTCTGATATTGTCATTGATAGCAACACCAAATTACCTGACTTAAAAAACAAAGTCAGTAACGAGGAACACAAGCGCTGGGGATTTCCTTTTCAGCCTATACTTTTTGAGACCATTCGGAACTTGATGTTTCATGTACCCATGTGGTTCTCAATGTTTTTCTTAATGGGTATTTCTTTGGTCGCCAGCTTTAAGGTTTTGAGTGGAAAATGGGAGCAAGATGTCATTGCTGTTTCTTCTGCAAAAGTTGGCCTTGTGTTTTGTGTATTGGGATTGATTACGGGATCCATTTGGGCTCGATTCACCTGGGGAACCTGGTGGACCCGTGATCCGCAATTGAACGGAGCCATGATTGTTTTCATTGTTTACGCTGCGTATGTGCTATTGAGGAACTCCATTGAAGATGAAAATAAGCGTGCGCGATTGTCTGCGGTATTCAATGTTTTTGCTTTTATCCTAATGATTCTTTTGTTGATGGTGATGCCAAGAATGGTGGACACCAGTCTTCATCCGGGAAAGAGTGGCAATCCCGCATTTAGCAAATATGATTTGGATTCTAGCTTGCGCGCGGTCTTCTATCCTGCTGTGATTGGATGGGCAATGCTGGGCTATTGGATTTACACGATACAAAAAAAATTAGAAACATTAAAACAGGCTTCGCATGTTGAATAAAATATTTTTCACATTGGTTTTCATTGCCTCGGCGCAATTGGCTTTTTCTCAATCGGTATTGGAAGAAACTTTTTATCAATCCGGAAAAATCAATGTTGTCATCGCTGTTATCCTTGTCATTTTATTGGGATTGTTTTTCTATTTGTTTCGATTGAATAAGAAAATTGACCAATTGAAAAAGTAAATCATGAAAAAAACAGAAATCATATTGGCCGTTATTATTGCTTTGGTGGCAGGGATTATAATCATGACTTTTAACGCCAGCAATGAATCCGTAACTTTTGCAGAAGCAACAACTCAGCCCGACAAAAAGGTGAAAATTGTTGGCACTTTGGACAAAACCGAAATGGTTGAATACAACCCTACTAAAAATCCCAATCGCACAGTATTTTATGTCATTGATAAAAGTGGACAGAAGAACGCTGTGGAATTGATTCAAAAAGACGGCAAGCCAATGGGGCTTGAGCAAAGCGAGTCACTCACGATAGAAGGTAAAATGGGCAACGACAATGTATTTCATGCCGATTACATGCTCATGAAATGTCCGAGCAAATACAACGAACAACAACACTCCTTAAAATAAATCAATGGAAAACGTTCAATATTTAAATGAACATCTTTGGCCCGGTGTATTGGGCCATTTTTTTGTAGCCTTAGCTTTTGCAGCAGCTTTTGTTAGCGCTGTTGCTTATTATTTCTTGGAGAAGGAGAATCAAAGTACTTGGAAAAGCATTGCACGATATGGCTTTTACATCCATAGTGTTGCCGTTTTAGGCATCATTGCGATGATGCTGAGTATTCTTTTTGGTCATTATTATGAATACAAATACGCATTTGATCACCTGAACAATGGAATGCCTTGGAAGTATATGCTTGCATGCTTGTGGGAAGGCCAAGAAGGAAGTTTTATCCTGTGGATTTTCTGGCATGTGGTACTGGGACTCTTATTAATGCGCACAGCCAAAGAATGGGAAGCGAGAACCATGACCATTGTCGCAGGTGTCCAAGTATTTCTTTCTTCAATGCTTTTGGGGGTTTACTTTGGAGACTTTCAATTTGGAAGTGATCCTTTTATTTTGCTTCGCGAGGTTGTATCCAATGCCAACTTGCCATGGACCAAGAATCCAGATTATTTGTCCTTGCCTACTTTTCAAGATGGTAAAGGGTTGAATCCATTGCTGCAAAACTATTGGATGACCATCCACCCCCCTACCCTATTCCTTGGTTTTGCCTCAACACTCATTCCTTTCGCTTTTGCGATTGCTGGTTTGTGGAAAAGAGATTTGAAAGGATGGATGAAGCCTGCTATACCATGGGCCTTTTTTGGGGTAATGATTTTGGGAACCGGAATTCTAATGGGCGGAGCTTGGGCCTATGAGGCTCTCGGTTTTGGTGGATTCTGGGCTTGGGACCCTGTCGAAAACGCATCATTGGTTCCCTGGCTAACGTTGGTTGGTGGAGCGCATTTGCTTTTGATTAATCGCAGAAAACCCATCAGTGCATTCACTACACTTTTGCTCATTTTGTCTAGTTTCATTTTGGTTCTTTATTCAACTTTCCTTACAAGAAGCGGAGTATTGGGAGACAGCAGTGTTCACAGTTTTGTGGACAGTGGTATTTTAGCACAACTTCTGGTTTATCTACTATTCTATGTCGCACTTAGCACATGGATGATGATGCCTCACAATGCTTTTCGTGTTGCATACTTGGGAGTTTGTGCCATCTTACTCATTCTGGCTTTGGGCAATCTTTTGACACTACCTGAAACCACTGCTAAAGACTTATTGCCCGGAGAAGGAACATGGATTCCTACCCTGAGTATCATTTTCATCTGCGTTTCAGCACTCTATCTCTGGATAGCGTATCGCAGGTACTACAGAGCGCCTGAAGATGAGGAGTCTTTATCCAGTAGAGAGTTTTGGATGTATATCGGTTCTGTGGTTTTGATTTTAATGTCCATTCACGTTACTGTTGTAACCTCGATCAATGTTGGGAACATCTTCCTGGTTCCTTTTGAGTCCTTCTTTAAATGGATGCATGAAACAGCAGGCTGGGAATTTGCCAAGCAATTGGCCGACCATCAATTCACCGCTCCTTCTGATAAAGAGCGATTTGAAGTTTATCACAAAGTACAGGTGCCTCTGTCCATCATGTTGTTTAGCATCATTGCCATTGGTCAATTTTTGGCATACAAAACAACATCATTCAAAAAGTTTTTACAACAAATTGCACCCAGCTTCATCATTGCATTCATCATCACCCTGTTGCTTTATTTCTTTACGAGCTTTAACGATGAGCAATTGCCCATCCTTCTTTTGGTGTTTACCACAATATTTGCATTGGTTTCCAATGCCCACTATTGGTCAAAGGTTTGGAAAGGTGGATTCAAATCCATCGGCGCAAGCATTGCGCACATTGGTTTTGCGATGCTTATACTAGGAGCTGTTGTATCCACATCAAGGAATTTCTTTATCTCTGAAAACCGTGTAGGCAATGTAGCAGAATTGGACAAGGAGTTCAATAACATGGAAGACTTGATGATCCTTCAGGGAGATACCATGCCCATGGGAGATTACTTCATTGTCTACAAGGAAAAATACAAGGGTGGGGATCACTTAAAAGTAAAAGTTGACTTTTACAACAAAGAGAAAATTAATTATAACGAAGGAGACTATCGATCCATGCAGGGTATGATTTTCCGCTGCATGGAAACACACCAAGCGTCAGATAATTTCTTGCATGACTGGAGCGAAGATTCATTGTGGAGCGTTGTTCCTTCGCCCCGATATGATGTGCAGCAAAAAGCCAAACTATGGCAACCAGGCAGTGTTGGTTCATTTGCATTCACCCTAGAGCCGAATGTGCTACAGTCTCCTAAAGGAAATTCAAGAGAGCCAAGTATTCAACACCGTTTGGACAATGATCTTTACACCTACATCAAGTACATCGCGATGGAAGAACCCAAGACGGATGAGAATGGATACTTGGAGCCTATCAAAGGAGAGGTGGTTGAAGGACAAAATGTTAAATTGACTGAGACTATTGATTTCAAAATAGACAGCATTGTAGACGCAGGACCTATGCCAGAATCACTGCCAAAGGACATTGTTGCCAAAAGGGTTTTTGTTACTTTGAAGGAGAACATCAAAGAGGAAAAAATAATATTGGTAATGGCCAGTAAGAATGGTGTTGGCCAAATTTTCCCCAGCGAATCCAAAACATTTGGTTTGCTTTTAGGACTGGTTGAAAAAGATGGAAAGCTTGAGCTACAAGCGCAACAACACAAAAGCCATAAAAAGGACTTGTTGATTCTGAGTGCCGAGATATTCCCTTGGATCAATTTGCTCTGGTTAGGCTGTTTCATCATGGTGATCGGAACTACTGTTGCGATATACAATCGAATCAAAGAAAGGCAAAGAAAAAGTAGCGCTGAATAGAGAAAAACTTTAGTTTTTCACATCTTCATTTCCACTTGATACGTTTAACTTTTTTCGGTTGAATATATTCTTTTGGGACAACCTGCTCTATTCGCATTTGAAGCCATTCTAGGAATGCAGCTCTCGCAAAACTCTTGTGAACGATTAACGAAATTTCGCGAACGGGACGTGGTGTTTTAAAACAACGCACGAATGAAGGTGACTCTTTTCCTTTCATGGCCATGGCAGGAATCATGGTATAACCGACACCTTGATCAACCAGTCCCATTAGCGCTTCCAATGAACCACTCTGGTATTCAAATCCTTTGTTCCACTTTTTTCCTGAGCGGGCGCAGATAGCCAATGCCTGCTCTCTGAAGCAATGCCCCTCATCCAAAATCAACATCTCGTTGGTTTCCAAATCCGCAGTGGTCCATTCTTTAATACTCGCCTTGGGGTGGTTGGGATGTATATACAATTCAAATGGCTCGAAATAAACAGGAATCTCTTTGATTAAATCCTCCATCAGCGGCGTAGCCGCGATACCCACATCAATGGTTCCTTTTTTCAAGTCGTCAATCACTTCATCCGTTCTCAATTCAAATATTTTTAGCTTCACCTTGGCATTGACTTTTAAAACCTGAGGAATCAATTTGGGCATTAAGTAAGGAGCAATGGTCGGTATAACGCCGATATTGTATGTTCCTTCAATCTTGTCAATTTCCTCATTCACCAATTGCTTCAAGCCCTCCACTTCTTTGAGAATGATTCTAGCCCTTTCCAAAAAAGCTGCGCCAAGCGGAGTAGGCACGACAGGGGCATGGTCTCTGTTGAACAACAAACCCCCAACTTCTTCTTCTAACTTTTGGAGTTGCATGGTCAACGTAGGCTGAGTAACAAAGCAAGACTCCGCGGCTTTCACAAATTGCCCAAATCTTTCAAGAGCAACAACGTATTGTAATTGTTGTAAGGTCATATCATTATTATTGATTATAAATGTACAACAATAAGAAATATTGATACCCTAATCCCAATACATTTCATGCTGAAATGGCACCTCAGGGAGATTCCAATCGAAAAATCTGTTTTGAATTTCTAAATCATCAGGGTAAAGAACAAAGTTGCGTTGTACTCCTCTAAGTTGACACTTCAAGATTGATGCACCTGGCCTTTCTGTGGGG
>JBEISW010000208.1:0-4255 GCA_040375215.1 Crocinitomicaceae bacterium
GGAAACATAGTCAGCAATGTTGAGACTCACGCAATAGTTATTGATGGGATTGTTGACTTGCCAGGTGAACTTTCTTTTGTCACCCAAATCCTCTTCCTTGATCAATCGTCCATTGCTCACATTCATCAGCGGTTTAGGAACTGTCACGGCAATGGTCATGCTGTCGGGTTCGTCGTACATGTGATCCTTGCAAGGCCACCAAACACTGGATCCCAAGTTCTGACAAGATGTTGCTATAAAAGGCAATCCATCCTTATTGGTACTCCAACTGAAACCACCATCCCAAGGGGCATTAACGGCCTTCTTGGGGTATCCTTCATAACTCAAATGCACCCTACCCTTTTGACCTTTGGTCATTGGTTCTGTCAAATGAATATGATAGACATGAGGCGAAATTTTCTCAATTTTCAATGACATACCATTCATATCAGCTCCTGTCAGTTTCATGGGGTGTTGCAAATCAATTTGCATGACTTGCCCATTTTCCAGAGCGGTAAAAAAAATCTCATTGTACCCCCCTATCCACTTTTGATCTGGATTCACCTCAATGTCCAAATGATAGGAATTCAAATCCCACCACGCTCTTTCTGGAGTTACGCTCCCTCGAAGTGAGTCTTCGAAAGTGAATTGTCCCAAAGACTGACAAGCTAAAAAAATGAGCGCAGTAACGAAAAATAAATTCTTCATTGGGCGAAGATATGTCCCTTGTCCCTTTGTCTCAAGATTGCGCAGCAATCATTTCCCAACGCTCTATTTGTTTCCTCATCCCTTTGATCATGGCGCCTGCCCGGTGGCTTCGCTTTGCTTCACCACCGTTCACCGGGCGGTCCACTGTATCTTTTGGTTCATTTAGTCGGTTCGAAGCATGCTTCGAACCGACTGAATGAACCAAAAGGATGCCGTTCCCATCCCTGGCGCGGGGTCAATCCGCAAAGTAGTGCTCCAGAGTAGAATGGGATGGTTTTTTCGTTGCGATATCTCCCCTCCTGCCGCGAAGCGGAAAGGAGGGGTGGCTCGGCTTGCCGAGACGGGGTGGTCTGACTAGAACAAAAAAAGATTTACAAAGAACGGTTAAGTTTAATTAGACATCAACACTGACCACCCCGTCCCTGCGGGACACCCCTCCTTTCTTTTACTCCGTAAAAGTAGGAGGGGAGATGTCTCCTCATCACCTCTTTCCATTTTTGTCTATATTTGAACGATAAACCCAAACCATGAAAAAAGACATTCCCGCTCTCTTTCTGTTTCTCGCTCTATTTGTTTCCTCATCCCTTCATTCCCAATCTCCTTTAGGTATCCCCTACCAAGCGGTAATGCGCAATGCGGATGGAAGCGTGTTGGCAAACAGTGCGGTGAACTTGATATTCATGATCCATGACGGCACCGCCAATGGAACGGTGGTTTACCAAGAAAGTCATGCTTTCACCAGCAACGCTCAAGGTTTGGTTTCTTGCGTGGTGGGCAATGGCGTTGTATCGCAAGGCTCCTTTTCGAATATCAATTGGGGCAATGGCGCCAAGTTTTTGCATGTGATGATGGGAACAACGGATTTGGGCACGCAGCAGATGTTGAGTGTCCCGTATGCGTTGCACAGCAGCAGTGCGGACAACGCTGTGAATGCTACCAACGCAACTAATGCCGTAAACGCCCAAACCGCTGACAATGGCTTTTCCAGTGTGTCGCAAAGTGGGGACACCTTGTACATGGCCAATGGGAGTTTTATCATTGTCCCCGGCATCAGCGCAGCCAATTTCCCTCCTGCAGTTTTGGGTTGTACGGATAATGCTGCCTGTAATTACAACAGCGCAGCCACCCAAAATGACAACTCATGTTTGTACACAGGAGCAACTTGTGATGATGGCAACGCCAACACCACCAATGATGTAATCAACGGCAGTTGTGTTTGCGCGGGCACACAAACCAGTGGCAGCGGAACAGGTACACAATTGTTACCCGGCAATGCGACGTGCGCCACACAAAACATCAGCGTCACTGGCTGCGGGGGGCAAACGTCTTTGACTTATGATGGCCGTACATACGACTTGGTAGAGATTGGCGGGCAATGCTGGTTTGCGGATAATTTGGCTACGGACCAATATCGCAATGGCGATGCAATTCCAACGGGATTGGACGATGTGACATGGCAAAATACCACGAGTGGCGCTTTTGCTATATATAACAACGATCCCGCCAATGATGCCACGTATGGAAAGTTGTACAATTGGTACACCACCGTGGACAGCCGAGGTCTTTGTCCCACAGGCTGGCACGTGCCCACAGACTGTGAGTGGATGTATTTGGAGGGTAGTTTGGGGATGTCAGTAACGGATCAAGAGGCAGTAGGATACAGAGGTACCAACGAAGGCGGAGCATTGAAGGCCACCACCAATTGGATTTCCCCCAATACGGGCGCCACCAACAGCAGCGGCTTCACCGCTTTCCCTGGCGGTTACAGCTACGGCAATGGGACGTACGGCACCATTGGCGACATCGGCAACTGGTGGAGTAGTTCAGAGAACGATTCTAACTACGCGTGGAACCGCAGTCTGTACTACATCCTTTCCAATGTAAGCCGCGCCACCAACAGTAAGCAGCTCGGCTTTAGCGTTCGTTGCGTCCGGGATTAGTGCTTCGCAGAGCGGGAATGTGTACAATCTCCCCTCCTACTTTTACAAAGTAAAAGAAAGGAGGGGTGTCTCGTTTTAAACGAGACGGGGTGGTGCTTTAGATGAAAAAAACAATCACTCAACACCACATTCAAAAAGAATCCGTCGAATCACCTCATCGATATTATTTTTCACTTCATCATTGCTGAATCGAATGACTTTGATTCCTTTTGAATGTAAATATTCTTCACGTCTCTGATCATAGGCTTGGCGCATGATGTTGTCATGAACCTTCCCATCAATTTCAATAGCCATTTTTTTATTGGCTAAATAAAAGTCAACGATGTAGGGACCGATCCCGTGTTGCCTCCGAAATTTGAAATCTTGTTGTTTTTTGTTTAAGAATTTCCAAAGTCGTTTTTCAGATATGGTGGCATTGCTTCTGAGTTCCTTTCTTCTCTCTTTTTGGGTTTGTCGATTCATCCATTTCATTTTGTAAAATTTGAATCAATGAACGTTTTGTGCAAGAAACATATAAGGTGCATATAAACGGGGTGAGATGAAAAGTATGCTCAGTGTATTTGAAGTCAATATTTTTTTGCATTTAAAGACCACCCCGTCCAGACATCGCTGCGCTCGTCTGTCCACCCCTCCTCTCCTTCGCTTCGCTCAGGTAGGAGGGGAGATGTAGCCTTGTTCCTTTTTGTCCAAGAATGCGGAGCATTCAGTAGTACCTTTATAATTACACCCCGTCTCGTCTCAGCCGAGCCACCCCACCCCTCCTTCCGAATAGCGATGCTTCATTATCGGGACCGCTTTGCGTTAGGACGGGTCAAACCTCTTTTGAATAATTATTTAAATGTCAATTTGTATCAGGATGATTACTAAAAACTACAGTTAAAATGTAAACTGTTTTTAGGACGGGTCAATAAATTGTTTCAATTCACCCGATATTTAAAAAATGAAAAGCACGGTTGAACAATATCTATTAGAGATTCGAAATGCATTGCAGAGTATTGCAACAGATGATAAAAAGCAATCGATTGCGTATTTCTTCAAGCATGAAATCCAATGTTTGGGCGTAAGTAGTCCCCAAACACAACAGATAGGTAGGCGTATTATCCAGGAACTGAAGGGAGAAGACAAGGCTTTCGTGTATGCACTTGCTGAAAAACTCTTTCAAACGGGGTTTATTGAAGAAGCACTGTTGGCCGCTCAATTGATATTTTCTCGAAAGAAGGAATTTGAAACCAATGACTTCGTCATTTTTGAAAACTGGATATCCAAATACGTTTCCAATTGGGCCGTATGTGATACTTTCTGCAATCAAACCATAGGAACTTTTATAATGACACATCCTAATTTTGTTTTGGACGTCAAACAATGGAGCGTAAATGAAAATCTTTGGATGAGGAGAGCATGTGCTGTTTCATTTATTTATCCAGCTAAGAAGGAATTGTTCATTGAAGATCAATTGGAAATAGCACTTGCACTTTTAGAAGACAATGAAGACATGGTTCAAAAGGGTTATGGTTGGATGTTGAAGGTCTTGAGTCAAAAACAAACACTTTTGGTTTTTGACTTTGTGGAGCGATATAAAGATAGAATGCCCCGAACCGCTCTTCGTTATGCACTTGAGAAAATGCCAA
>JBEISW010000151.1:0-5744 GCA_040375215.1 Crocinitomicaceae bacterium
CCATTGACTTGCTGGCGAATATAATTGGCCAATCCTTGGGTAGCGGCACCGATGGTATAACGGTTGATGCGCATGGCGCCAATACCCATTACACCTCTCAATCCTCCAGTACCGAATTCTAAATCTTGGTAAAAAGCCTCTTGCAAGGCAGGGCCATTCTCAGCCATCAAAGCTTTCACTTCATTTTGGGTAGACTCATCTACCGCATCTACCAGCCACGTGGCTGCTCTCTCTAATGCATTCATTGTGCGTCTTTCATTTTTTGAAAACAGTGTTGCAATTGATCCGTCCAAGAAGCGGGGACAATACCTGTTCTGGATTGGAAAAGTGAACTATCCAATTTGGAATAGGCAGGTCGCTTGGCCTTTTGTGGAAAAGCATCGCTGCTAACGGGAGACAAGTTAATAGGAATAACAGCAAATTGAAAAATTTGCTGCGCAAAATCATACCAGCTGCAAATACCTGCTGGGCTGTAGTGCAAGATACCATTCAAATTGCATTTACTCTGCAAAGACAAATCTATGGCCGTATAAATATCTTTGGCCAAATCGTCAACGAACGTTGGGCTACCGAGTTGGTCATTGACAATTTGCAAATCTTTTCGGGTTGTAGCCAAAGACAACATGGTAAGTAGGAAATTTTTTCCTCTTGAGCCATACAGCCATGAAACTCTGAAGATGGTATGAATTGGGAAAAGTCGCTGCACAATGCCTTCAGCAGCCAATTTGGATCGGCCATAGGCATTGAGGGGAGTAGGAACATCACTCTCAGAATAAGGAGCAGCCTTGCTCCCGTCAAACACGTAGTCAGTTGAGAAATAGATGAGCCAAGTTTTCTGGGTATCGATGCATTGCGACAAGGTGATGAGGCTCGTGGCGTTGATAAAAGTGGCTTGGTCTTCTTGCTCCTCCGCTAGCTCCACGTTGGTATAAGCAGCAGCATGAAAGATGATATCGAAGGAATGGTATGAAAAATACCTCTCGATGCTCTCGGCATTGCTCCAATCAAGTTCATCACGACCTGGAGTAGCCACCTGCCCTTCCCAATTGTTGGCAGCCAGCACCTCAGCAAAGGCTCTGCCCAGCTGCCCACTGTATCCCGTCACCAGCACCGATTTCATGTTTCGAAGATAGTGATTTTGGGGGAAAGGTAAAATCCTGATTATGCCGTAACTACCTCAGAATCTAAAAATGAAAATGATGAAGGAATTGAGATATTTCGAACTAGGATTGATTTGCAAGTTAAAAAACTTTATTAAGTCCTATTTCACCACCTGAACCCTTTTTCTCTCCCCACCAAAATCAATTAAGTAAAGCCCCGACTCCAAATCTCCGAAATGGATTTCAGCCACTTTACCATTCAACACCACGTTGGTCTTAAACACAACCTTGCTCGTGATGTCCATCATCACCAAATCTTATTTTAAATGTCTCCTACTCGGATTGTATTTGATTAAAAATAACGAATAGGTCGAACAAGGTAGGTTCCATACTTCCCTCCAGTATTGTAACCTCCATTGTAAAAATAAAAATTGTAAGCTTCTCCCAGACTCCTCTCTGTAGATGACCAATAAACCCAATCAACAAATTCTCCTATAGCAAGTCTATTCAGATATAGTTGCTGCAACTCTCCTTGAGAAGGTAAAAACCAATCGCCATATCCATTCAAAATGAGATTTGCACATGCTTGAGCCGCATCTCCGCAGTTGGAACTAAGCATATCCAATGTATTTTGATATCCTTTTCCTATTCCATGTTCATCAGCTCCAATGACATTCTGGTCAAGACAACCCCAAACATAATTTCCTGACAAATCGCTTGTTGCGGAAATAATTCCGTGGACTTCATTCTGAATGTAACCAATATCATTAGGTTGAAATATATAGGCGATTTTACCTCCTTGATATTCTTGTCCAATTACCAAATTCTGAACTGCATCATTAATTCCTTTACAAAGACAATCTATCCCAATAGAATCATTTTGAGTTGCAGGATTAAAATCATCACAATTCGATCCTACAAATAGACAGCTATTGTCCACTTGATTAGCCTCAATCATGAAATTACAAGCCGAGGCATCAGTACAACCAAAAACTAAATCAGGAAAATTCGCCACACTTATACCAGGAACTATAATCGCGTTTCCATTTTCAAGTATCAAGGAATCGCCAATCATTGACACTCTCATTATCCCATTATCTGCTTTTTTAGCAATCTCTGACTTAAAACTTAATAGGGCATATGGCACACTCATCAATTGCTGATTTCCCATTTCTAAATACTCACCCAATCCAGTTTGCCTGAACTCTACTTGTAAGAACTTGGGCAATATTGACCAATCAATTGTCTGAAAATTTCCATTCAATACAACTCCCTCTCCAATGGTGGCATGCATTAATCCTTGGTTATTTGTTGTCAACGCTTGCTGCTCCTGATATACAACCAATCCATTCAATGCATCCCCATTTCTCAATGTAAATCGAACTTCAACATTCGTGTCAGACATGGCTGTGCCATCTACTTCTCTAACAACGGCCTGATAAGGAATACCAGGCATATTAAGCTGAGCATTAACGGCACAGCCAAAAAACCCAAAAACCAAAATCAAAATGTTCTTCATACGCCAAAACTATTTTTATATCCCTCAACTATGAGGCCCACGTAAGCCCAAATAAAAAAAATAATCTTCATGTATCCCGTGTGAGCTAAATTCGCTTCATGTCCAGGCGAGCTATACAAATTGGAGAGGAAGACATCCAGGCACTAACCATTCAAGTGCAACTTTCCTTTGGCACACCCCTAAAAACAAAAAAAAACATTAACGACCTCATTGATGCCATTACCAGGCAAAATCAAAAAGATGTCATCAGCTTCAACACCCTCCGCAGATTCTTCAAACTCATCCCTTCCACTCATACCCCCACCATTGAAACCCTGAATATCCTCAGTAGATATTGTGGTTACTCCTCGTGGGATGAATTTACCTATGTGGCCAACCAAAATTCAGAAAATCTGCTAGGTCATTCTATGATCCAAATGCTTCGTCAGCAATGGTCTCAAGAACATGCCATTCTCGTGATCCGCGACCATGCACGAAGTGAAAAACTGTACTATTGGCTCTCCGCGGTTTTTACGAATTTGCAAGAAAAAGACAAAATTTTCCTCATCAATCACTCCCTAGACAACATCATCTCTCCTCAGTATGAAAATAGCGCACTGGGGTATGCCCAATATTTTTGGATACAAACAATTGGTTGTTTTTTACTACAACAGGATGAGAAATGTTTTTTACAAATCCTTCCAACAATAAAGCATAAAAAATTCATTTCAGAAATTTGTGTTAGTTACAATGCTTCGGAAAAAAACTATGACCACCTATTGCTCAATTCCCAAGATCTATTTGTCAGTTATCAAGACAATGTGTTCTTGCAATCAGTAGTTATCCTGCGTACTTTTCTTGCATCCAAAAAATGGAATGCGCAACAAATACAATACATCCAATCTGCAAATCTCTCACCTGAACTTTTAGACATTAAACCCTTCTCTAGGATGAGAGCCCTTCAGATTCTAGCAAATCACGCTACGCAAAGCAACATTGCAACCATAGAATCCGATGTCCAATTTTTTAAACGAAACAAATTTTACAGAGAGTCCATTGTCTTTTATTTCATAGAAATTGCCAGAGCCCTTTGCTACTGCTCACGACATGAAGATGCTATGGCTCTCTTTGAAGAATACAACAATCTTTATCAAGGCAACATTGGATTCTGGGCCAGCATCCATCGGAACACGCTTCATCTTTATGCAAGTTGGGCCTATGCCAAGAACAACAACAGAGAAAATGCATTGATTCATTACAATCTTTTCAATCCTTCACTGATTGAAAACTTTCAAGAAGAATGCATTAAAAACGACCTTGCCAAAGTCAAGAAACTATTGAGATAAGTCAACTCTCAGTCACCCTCACCTTCCCCACCAATTGCCCTTTAATCTCCAAGACTTTAAAGATGTAATCACCAATTACCATCTCTTGTCCCTTAATTGGGAAATTTTCCAAGCAATGCAATATCATCCCGTTAATGGTATCGTACTTTTCTTCATCCTCCTCCAACTTCAATCCATACTGGTCATTGATGTTCTTAATCTCATCCCTTCCAGTAAAAATATAACTACCGTCAGCTTGAGGGTTGGTCACCAAATCCACCACATCATGCTCGTCCTCAATCTCACCAATTATCTCCTCAATAATATCTTCCAAAGTAGCCATGCCAGCTGTACCGCCAAATTCATCCACAACAATAAACACTTGCTTCTTCTCCCGGATGTTCATGCTCAACATCTCTTGCGCAGGCATCGCTTCTGGAATAATAGCCACTGGACGAATTAAATTCTGAATGCGTGTGGGTTGGCTCAACAAATCAAAGGAATGGACATAACCAATGATATTGTCAATGTTGTTTTTAAATACCAATATTTTAGACAACTGTGACTCGACAAATTTGTTTTTTAAATCAACCATACTCGCGGTCAACGGCACGGCAACAATCTCATTTCGGGGAATCATGCAATCGCGTGCTTTAACTTTGGAGAAATCCAAGGCGTTTTGAAAAATCTCTATCTCGTGATCCATGGTGGTGGTTGGATCCTGCTGACCTGTAACCTTCTCCAAATAATCATCCAAATCCACTCTTCCAAATACCCGCTTCTCATTCTCCGCATTGGCTTTTTTTCCCAAAATCAAATGCGCCAACATCATTACCAACATGGCAAAGGGCCACAATACCACACACCACAACACAAGAGGCACAGCCAAAATATTCAACCAACGGTTGGGAGAATGGGTGACCATGATCTTGGGCAAAAACTCACCAAAGACCAAGATGATAATGGTGGACAAGATTGTTTGAACCAAAAGTAGACCTCCATCACCCAAAAAATGAGCAACATCGTGCAGTTTGTTTTCAATACCCAACACAATTTGGTCGCCTAGCTTCATTCCAAATACAACCAAACCAATGTTATTTCCTACCAACATGGCAGATAAAAACAATTGAGGACGATTAATGAAATAAGACACAATATTGGCTGACCATAAGCCTTGCTTCTTGTCCAACTCTACCTTTAAGTGATTGGCTGACAAAAAGGCCATCTCCATTCCACTAGAGAATGCACATACCAAGATGCTAATGATCACCCATAAAATCCAATTGTCTGACGCTACCTCCATTTAACCTTGCTCTTGATTGCGCTTCATGCGCTCGTACATTTTTTTTCTAAAATAATACCAAACGAAAGCAATTACTGGAATCACCAAATTGTTGCTTTCCTTTTCAAAACCATTTAAGTAGATTCTAAATACAGCATAGATTGTAGTGGCGATGGCAACCGCCAACCAGAAGTGAATGAGTAAACGTGTGAATTTGTCCATTAGTCAATATTGTTGTTGATGTTCATTTGGCCTGTCGGCTTCAATATTTGATACTCCGTAAATGCAGCATTGCTGACCAGTCCTTTTCCGTGCAGTATACCTGTTTTGGTTTGTATCGTGACCCAATCATCCGTTTTGATTAAATCACTGTCTCTAAAAAAGACAACCGATTCAGACAACATATACTCTTGATCACTGTTGATCATCTTTACATTTCCGTTGGCTTTAAAGACACCAGACTTTTCCCAAAACTCTCCCGCATTGGCCGTTAGCACAGCATCCCCTTCTTGGGCGTCATAAAAGGTCATTTTAAATCC
>JBEISW010000074.1:0-9044 GCA_040375215.1 Crocinitomicaceae bacterium
ATATGTTTTGAGTTGGGTGGAACCAGAATCAAGACCATTGGTGATGCATACATGGCAGCAACAGGTGTGTTGGATCATGATGATGACCATGCCTTTAGAATGGTTCAAATTGGCTTGAGATTCATTCAATATTTGGAACAGCGCAATGCGCAGAATGCCTTGCAATGGAATTGCCGAATTGGAATTCATTCAGGAAGTGTTATCGCAGGAATCGTGGGTAAATCAAGATTTGTTTATGATGTAATGGGAGATGATGTAAACATTGCTGCACGTGTTGAAAGCGCAGGAACCAGCATGCGGGTCACCATCACGGATTATACGGCGTCTCTTATTGAAAATGTTTTTAAAACAGAACCTGTTGGGAATGTAATGCTAAAAGGAAAGGGTGAGCGGATGCTTCACAGAGTAATATCTAACCTTTAAGTCGCACTTTTATTGCTGCCAGATGTTGGCTTTTTTGTTCGTTTCTTCGGGATTGATTAAAGGATGTGTGAAATTGATGTTTGTCTAAAAAGACAACTTGTATTTCATCCCATTTATGCAGATCACTCATTTCACCGCAGGCGTGCATTTCTTGAAAAAGATCTTGACTGATTTCTTCAAAATCATTTCTTCCCAAATAATCCAAATCAGCATCGCAGATAATTTGCTCCAATAAGGTTTGGGGCATTTGCGGCATGATGGTAGCCAAAATGCATGAAGAGATTTGCTGTCTTTCGGTGTCGTTAAGTTTTTGTTCACTGGCCAATAGAAAAAGTTCAGCACTGGCTTTTTCATGTCCTTTGCGAGTTTGAATAAATCCCAAGTCATGAAAAAGGGCAGCAATCTTTAACAATTGAATTTCTTGCTCTGAACATTTCAAAGCAATGCCAATTTGTTCAGATTGCTCAATCACATCCAACGTATGGCGCAACCCATGGTAGGTATAACGCGCATCAAGCCCATGGGTTAATTGTTGGACAACCTTTGGATATTGCTCCTGATAAAATTCTATTAACGACTCCATCTTCTGAAAGCAAATTTAATCAAATCCATTTTGCTTGAACTTTCTTATTTTTACTCAATGAAAATGAAAGGCATTCACCGAATCTTGGTTCCCTGTGATTTAAAAGAGGAGAGCAAAGTGGCTTTGCATCATGCAGCCATATTAGCCAAACCCAATGCAGCCCATATTATTTTGTTGCATTTGACCAAAAACATTGAGGATGTTGAAAAGGCAGAAAAGGAAATTCAATCCTGGGTGCATGAGTTGCAAGCTATCCACAATGGAGAGGTTTCTTCTTTGGTTGAAATGGGAGATATCCTAGAACAAATAGGTGAGATTGCCAAGAGAGAGTCTTGCCAATTTGTAGTGATGCCAACCCATGGAATGCGCGGATGGCAGAAGGTTACAGGTAGCTTGGCCCTAAAAGTGGTTTCGCAATCTAAATTGCCTTTTGTCATTGTTCAGCACAAGGATGTGCATCCTCAAGGGTATGAGCGCGTTGTGGTGCCCATCAATTTTAGACCACAAGTAATGGAAGAAATTCCTTTCATTGTGCACTTGGCCAAGATGTTTCAATCAGAGATTTTTTTAATCGCACCTCCTAAGGATAGTGAGCTTTATAGTGAGTCCATTATTAAAGACGTTGAGAACGCCTTTCAAGCTGAAAATGTGAAGTGGAATATGCATTACACCGCTGAAGGAAGCAATTTTGTTCATTCTATCGTGCGTTTCGGGGCATCCATAGATGCTGATCTCATTTGTGCTGTCAATTTCTCTTATGAGTATTTGTATACGCTATTTCCTCGTGCTGAGGAAGAAGGATTGATTTACAACGATGCTGAAATACCAGTAATGTTGATTACTCCAGAAAAACAAGACGACATCGTATATACCGTGCCCCTTTGGCATTAATCCAAAAGTTTATGTTTAAAATTATCGTTCCTACAGATTTTACGGCAACCGCTGATAAAGCCATCGCTTATGCCATTGCATTGAAAAAGACATTGGAAGCAGATGTCTATGTATTGCATATTTTGAAAAAAGGAGGCAGTGAGACAGATGCTCAGAAACAAATGGATGATCAAATTCATCACCATTACGTGAATACTGCGGTAAAAGCAAAATCTATTATGAAAGTGGGAAGTATTTTTGATGACATTCCCGCTTTGGTTGAAGAGGAGAAAGGAGATCTGGTGGTGATGGGAACCCATGGAATGAAAGGATTGCAGCATTTGGTGGGCAGTCATGCTTTGAGAGTAATTACAGATACCAAAGCTCCTTTTATTGTAGTTCAGGACAACACTGTAATTGAATCACGAGTCAAAAAAATATTGGTTCCATTGGACCTGCATAAAGAGACCAAGCAAAAGATCAAGTACACGGCTGACATTGCAGAGAAGTTCAAGTCCAAAGTTGAAATCATCATCCCCAATGAGACCGATGAGTTTTTAAGAAATCAACTGGAACGCAACATGGCATACGCTGAGGGATATTTTGAAGAGCGCGGAATTCCTTATCAGTCTGTGGTGGCTCAGGGAAAGAGCAGTGCATTTGCAGATCAAGTAATTGAGCAGGCCAAGACAGGAAAATCAGATATGATTTGTATTCTCAATTTTGCCAATGAAAAGTTGATCCACGCTTTTGGATCCGATGCAGAGCAAAAAGTAATTACCAATAGCGCGGCCATTCCTGTGATGGTCCTCAACCCAGCAATTACAAACCTTCACAATACGCGAAGCCTGATTGCTCAGTGGGGATAAAGCAATAGTATTTTCCAAAGAGGTGCAAAAGTTGCACCTTTTTCTTTGGACCTAATCCGGCTATCCGTTTCAAGTCCTCGGTCGCTACGCGCCCTCCGGGCTTTCCACTTCTATCCGGGGTATGGCGTTTTTTGACCTGTAACATCGCTTGTATTAATTTTAACAGTAATTTGTATTGCATAGTACTGGTTTTAGTTTATATCTTTGCATCACCTAAATATGACAAGGATGGACATTGAAAATGCAAAAGCACAAATGCGCAAGGGGATTCTGGAGTATTGTATTTTATCTGTCTTGAAAAGAGGGGAGGCCTATCCTTCAGATCTGTTGCAAGAGTTAAAAGAGGCTCAGCTGATTGTGGTAGAAGGAACAATATACCCCATCTTAACCAGGTTAAAGAATGAGGGTCTATTGAATTACCGATGGGAGGAAAGCTCACAAGGTCCACCACGCAAGTATTATACATTAACCCCTGAAGGGAAAATTTTCTTGAAAGAATTGAGTAAATCCTGGAATGAATTATCTAACGCTGTCAAACAACTAACGAAGTAATGAAAACAACAATCAATGTGCAGTTAGGGCCTTACAATTTTCCATTTGAGATGGAGGCCTATGAGTTTTTAAAGCAATACATGCAAAAGCTTAATGTTGCATTTGCCCAAGAGGTCAGTAAAGATGAAATTTTGGAGGATATCGAGACCAGAATAGGGGAGTTGTTGCAACAGAACAGACTGACAAAGTCATTTGCTGTGGATGAAGCTGAAATCAAAGACATAGCGGTTATCATGGGAGATTTTGCAGAAATCAATGGTGAAAAAAACAAGTCGGGTAATGCAGAACGATCTTTTCAAGAAGTGGACCTCGATGGGCATCCACGTCGCAGGATTTACAGAGATCAAGATGATGCAGCCATTGGTGGGGTTTGCTCTGGATTGAGTTTTTATTTGGGTTGGGATCCTGTGGTATTGAGGATTATTATGGTTATTCTTTTGCTGGTGTCATTTGGAACTTTTTTCATGGCCTACTTGATTGCTTGGGCTGTAATACCAGCTGCAAAGACAACCTCAGAAAAGTTGATGATGCGCGGAAATGCCGTCAATTTGGATAACATTCAACAACATGTCAAAGCAGAGGCCAATAGAGCCAATAGAAACGCAAAGAGGTGGGGTAGGAAAATAGAAGATAGTTTCAACGGCACTTCAGATTCCAATTCTGTTTGGAGATTTTTTAGATTAATAGCGGGTGTCGTTCTCTTATGTTTTGGAATTTCCTTGTTGTTTTTAATTACCATTTTTATGGCATGGTCAGATGGGGGGGATTTAATCTTTTTTGGTGGGAATATTCAGGATTTTACATCTTGGGTTGCACCTGATGGTTTAGGTGAATACATGCTTGCTGGCATTGCCTTGATTGTTTTGTCTCCAGCCATTAGTTTGTTGTATACGGGCATACATTATTTGTTGGGATTGACTTTTAAACGCAAGTGGATTTACCTCTTTTCCACCTTCTCTTTGATTGCTGGACTTTTGGTATGTACCTATACGGGGATTCGTTTAGGCAAAGAGTTTGACACGGAGGGTGTTATTTCAAAGACGGTTCAATCGCCAGATGTCAATGCGGATACGCTTTATCTGAACATAGCCAATGATCCTTATTTTATTGGTAGAGGAGATGATGAGGAAGATGTGTTAGAGATGGTTTCTATGGAGGGAAACACGCGCGTTCTGAGTGCTGGTGTTGAAGTGAGATTGATGGAAACGGATCGCAGTTATTTCTGGATGGAGGTCACGCAAACTGCAAGAGGTAGAAATTTATCTCAAGCAGGTAACAGAGCCAATCAGATGGATTACAATTATTCTTGGGAAAAGAATGTTTTGACATTGAATCCCTATTTTAAAATTCCTGAGGGAATTCCTTATCGCGCGCAGCATATAGAAGTTATCGTTCACATTCCAGAAGGCAAAAAGGTAATGTTGAATGAACATTGGGGTTGGGTTTCATGGCGTGATGAATGGACCAATCACACCGTCACCAACCTGGATGGACGATTAAGCTTATAAATTATTTATCAAGCAAAAATTGCCCATTGGCCTCATGCTTTATGCCATCCTTACCTTCTGCAATGATGGTGTAATAATAAATCCCAGCATTGTAGTCTTGCGCATTCCAAATCTGTGTAGGTAACATTTCTAATTTATTGGGTGTGGTAATAGATCCTACTTTACTGCCCCATCGATTAAAGATAGTCGCTTCCAATGATTTTAAATTTTTATTGGGTACCCAAAAGAAATCATTTTTTCCATCTCCATTAGGACTTACAATATTGGGTATGAATCCGTACCCGCAATTTTCAACCCCTTCTGGACATCCAATGCCAGAGGCGTTGTATCCTGTGACAACAATATCAGTATTGGCAAAACCAACACATCCGTTATCGTCTGTTACACTCAAATTGATGTCATAGGGAATATTTTCACCTTGTGGGAAATCAACATCAAATGTTGGAAGAAGACCAAACATGGAAGTGTCAGACCCAATAGCGTTCCAATCATAAGTCATATAGCTCAGATCGGTGTAGAAGGAGTAAAGTAAATTGTCTTGTGTGTATTCAATGTTGGGAGCAGGAGGTGCAAAAGATGAGGCAATCCCCGTGAAAGAGGAATCATAAATGCAGCCATTGCCATTGGTGAGCGTTAAAGTCAAATCAATAGTGCCGGCATTATTGGGTGTATAATTTAAAATTGTACCTGTATTTGGAACATTAACACCGTTTATGCTCCAATTCGCATTGGTGTAATTTGAAGCTGTTGTGGTGTTTTCTAGAACAATATCTTCGGGCCAACAAGTGGAAGAGGCAATGGCAGATATGGGGAAGTTTTCATTGTAAGTAATATCCAAACACGAAACGGCAGTCATCCCGCACTCATCAGTAACGTCAAGGCATAGCTGACCGTCAGATGCAGGAATAAAATCATTGAGATTGCTTGCCGTACTGATGGGTTGGTTGTTGTAGGTCCAATTAAAGTTGTAGTTGGGGGTCCCTCCAGTTACATCATTGCTTAATACTAGCAACTCATCGGGGCAAATATCAGTATCTGTTGTCGTTAAAGTCAAAACGGGAGAATCAGGCGCTATCACGTTAAGTATAGCATCAAGATAACAGCCATCACCCCATGAAACAGTGTAGGTGTAGCTTCCATAAGCGATTCCATTAAAAATTCCGTTTGGAACTGCATTTCCGTTTGGATCCGTCCACACTCCAGAATTAACGGGATTACCACCCAATAATTCGGTTAATAAAACATTGATTGCATTGGCACAAATTGTTGTTGTAGCGTCTAGTCCTGGGTTCATCCCGGGCATGATGGACACTATAACTTCATCCGTGCTTGCGCATGCGGGGTGACCAGCAGGGAAACCAAGCAATGTGTAAGTTGTGTTTTCACTGATGTTTTCAATTTCGGGATTGAGTATTGTGTTATCAGACAACCCGATGCTAGGAGTCCATAAAAAATCATAGATAGGTCCTCCGCCAATCTCAAGCCCATCAGGTGTAAAGGCAGTGATGGAAATCGTGATGACCGGCTGAACACTAATATCAGGGTCAATAGAAAAGGTGATGCATCCATTGGGATCCGTGGAGACAAATTGCTGCGGAGGAATTAGATTCGCAGGTAACCCAGAACCCATTCCCCATGTAAACATTACTGGAGACGTTGTGGAATTGCCATTGTAAATTTGAAAAACATCACAGCAGGTTTCAACAGATCCGGAAACTGTTATGGCCATCATGGTTCCATCGTTGGCATCTGGACAATAAGTTTCTGTTAGGAACACATCCGGTTGATAGGGTATGTTATAATTATTGATACAATCGGTGCATGATGGCATTCCAATAAAGCCTCCTTGTAATTGAGTTGAACCGCATCCCAATTCAAAATCAGATCCTGCCGTTACCTGCAACGCCTCAAATGTAGTCACCGTGAATGATGTACTATTGGAACATCCAAAATCGTCAACTACAGTGTAGGTGAAAACATCAGTGCCAGCCGATGTAGGAACAATGCTAATCTCATCTGCATTGCTGTCATTGATGATGGCATATGCGGGAAGGGAACCTTGATTCCAAAAACTTTGGCTAGCATCTATGCCAATTTCAGGTGTGAATTCTGTAACTGGGGGATAGAACTCAGGATTTAAATTCAAAGCGAAAGAATAAATCTGACCATCATCAACTGCCCAATTGTCCACTACCGTCAAAGTCCAAATCCCATTTGCAGGACATCCAACGAGGTTAGAAAATGGTTGAACAGGTTGATAAGAACCTGCAGGAAGTGTTCCTACACCTCCTCCAGTGTTCGCGTACTCAACCCAAGTTTGATTTTGTCCAGGAGCAAAACAGTATTCATAAGGAACACCAACGGTTGCTGGATCATTACACGGAAACTCATCCATGTTGGTTGCGGGGTTGGGTTCACCCAAATCCAATCCGCCTCCTCCTTGTTGGTGAAAGGTAATGCTCTGACCATTGGGACATGTGAGAATGACAACAATGTCGCCAATGAAGCTATGTTCCATTTCAAAGCAGATGTCTATAATATCTGTCGTGTCTTCAATGATGGTTCCTGACACAAATCCAGATTGGTAAATTTCAACTTCTTGCGCTACACCCAATTGGTCATCGGTAAAGCAGCCCGTTTCTACCTGTGTGGCACCATTGAACCCTGTCCATGTTACTTCATAAGTATCGGGTTGAGCGGTAAAAGAAAGAGACTCACCTACACAAAGTTCAACGTCTTCCTGAAAATTGATGAACTCAGGTTGTGGTGCAACCAAAACCTCTAATGAAATAAAGTTAGTATTGGTGCAAACATTGTCTACGTTGTCATCTTGTACAAAAAGTTGAACAAAGTATTGTCCTGGCTGATCCCAAGAATGAGATACTACACCATTGTCAGTGCCTTGAACACTTGTCCCATCCATGAAATCCCAATTGTAGGAAATGAGGTTATAGCCAGTGGCCGCATCTGAATCGGTTTCCTGAAATTGAACTTCCTCTCCGATGCATACCTTTATAAAGTTAGGTGACCCATTTTCGCCATTAAGCAAAACTCCCGCAGCAAGCGGAGCATCGCATGGTGATGAACAACTGACGGCACCTGAGAAGGTTCCGGTACCTTGGTCATTGGAAATAAACTGGAAGGTTAAACAGCCGGTGCTGTTGGTAACAGTGGCTGAAATATTAGTGCCTTGAATGGTTGTCCCTCCGTAGTTTCCCAATGAAGGTGAGCTAGTGTTGGGCCCATCAAAAATATACATTTGATCGGAATTGTTGCCATTACCAGGCTGGGTATCAATTGTAGATAAATTAAATATGGTAAAAGTTGCTGTAATAGCGTCACCGGGTGTAAACGGACAAAAGGTGACTGTAACATTTTCATTATTACCGTAAGTAGGATTAGCACTTCCACCAGACGCCACTATTCCTGAGGTTTCTCCTACAGATGGATCACACACTGTGAAATTTTGGTTGTTCGCAGCGGCGTTAAATACAACTTGACTCTGTCCAATGACCATTTGACCAAAGAATAAATTTAATCCAATAGTCAAGATTAACTTTTGTAACAATTTCATTGAAATAATATAATGTATTATCAAATGTAAGAAAAATTGAACTTCATTTTCAAGCAAGCTTGAATGAATGACCCCCCAACAAAAAATCCTCAAAAAATCTTGAGGGCTTTTGTTCTTTTAGTGATCCCGAAGGGATTGGAGTTCCCTGCTTATCCGAATTCCGAGAATAAAAAACAGAACATTTCATGTCCTTGCTCATGTTGTTGCTCATTCATTTTCAAGTAAGCTTGAATAAATGATCCCAACAAAAAACCCTCAAATCATTGAGGGCTTTTTATTCTCTTAGTGATCCCGAAGGGATTCGAACCCCTGACCGTCTGCTTAGAAGGCAGATGCTCTATCCAACTGAGCTACGAGATCTAAAAAGAAAGGGACAACTAGTGTCGTCCCTTATTTTGTCGGGGTGGCAGGATTCGAACCTACGACCTCCTGCTCCCAAAGCAGGCGCGATACCGGGCTACGCTACACCCCGAACGGGATGCGAATTTAAACAAAATTGTTTTTATTCGGACATTTTTTTTTCTGCGATGGTTTTTTTTTCATTTCCCCTTTTTTTTGATTGTAAAAAGCATCCATTTGACGTATTTTTGCATTCCTCTAAACAGGGAAACCCAGGGAAAGGTGGGTGAGTGGCTGAAACCAACAGTTTGCTAAACGGTCGTAGG
>JBEISW010000161.1:0-5296 GCA_040375215.1 Crocinitomicaceae bacterium
AGTTTGATCCTTTGGCTAAGGCAAGGTGTTTGGAATCTGATCGCATGAATCAATTGGTTTGTAGTGTGATTCAATCTAAATCCTTTGATACGCAAGAAAGGTATTATCAAAATCTACTTGAAAAATCAGATTTAAATAAATGAGGATTGCGGCCATAGACATCGGCTCTAATGCCGTGAGGTTATTTGTTGCGCAAGTGCATCAAAACGAAGATGGAATACTATTAGAGAAATTGCTCCACACTAGGGTGCCCATTCGATTAGGAGGTGATGTTTTTACATTTGGAAAAGTTTCTTTGGAGCGCGCAACGCAGTTGGCATTGACCATCAAGGGATTTGCAGCAATTATTGAGGCACTTGCCATTGAGGAGGTTAGAGCATGCGCAACAAGCGCATTGCGCAGCGCTGAAAACAGAGATGCTGTTGTTAGACAAGTCAAAAAAGTATCGGGAATAGAAATTAAGATATTGTCAGGGAGTGAAGAAGCGGAAATGATCTTTGGCAACTTCAGTTATTACCAACTGCCAAAAGAACACCATTATCTTTTTATCGATGTAGGAGGGGGTAGTACAGAGTTAACTTTGATTGAACGCGGTGCAAAAAAGGCTTCTCAGTCATTTGAAGTAGGAACCGTTCGTATGCTTTTGAATGATCAGAAAAAATTGCCCAAGGCAGTATTTGATTGGCTCGCTCAACACATCAATCCAAAGATGAAATACCAGGCAATTGCGACAGGTGGTAACATCAATAGTGCCATTAAAATATTAGAGAAGAAGTCCCGTGAGTTTGTTTCTCTTGAGGAACTTAATAATTTGAAGAAACAATTAAGTCGTTGTTCAAAAGAACAACGGATGCGGAAGTATAAATTAAGAGAAGACAGAGCTGATGTTATTGTTCCTGCGCTCAATATTTATACCCAAATAGCCGATGAGATAGGGATTGAAGAATTGTTGGCTCCAAAGTTTGGATTGGCGGATGGAATAGTTTTAGAGGTATTAGAATCCAAAGGATTTAAAGACTTTAAATTGATTTCTGCATGAAATGAAAAATGAGTTGATTCCCAAATCTACTTTGGCCAAAGTGCTAAGAACCAAGGAGCGCAATCCTTTGGTTGAGATTGTGCAACAAGTCACGAAATTAAAGGCCCTCAATCGGCTCTATGCCAAGGTTTCCGATCAAAAAGGTGCAGCATTTGTTGACGGTCTTTTTGATCAATTGAATGTAACTCCTCAATGGAAAGATGATCAGTTAAATGCTATTCCCAACGAAGGACCTTTAGTGGTGGTTTGCAATCACCCATTTGGGGCATTGGATGGTTTAATGGCTTTGAAAATGTTGCTTCAAGTTCGGAGTGATATCAAAGTGATGGCCAATTATATTCTTTCTGAAGTTAAGCCGATTAGTGAGTTCTTTTTGGCTGTGAATCCATTTGAAAGTCAAGGAAATAAGAACAGCAGAGGAGGAGTCAGAGCATCATTAGAACATGTAAAGAATGGAGGTTGCTTGATCGTTTTTCCTGCAGGGGAGGTCTCGACTTTGCCAAAAGGAAAACTCAAACATCCAGTGGATAAACGTTGGTCAGATTCCGTTATTAAGTTGATTCAAAAGACAACAGCGACGGTTCTCCCTGTATACTTCTATGGTGACAATTCATACATGTTTCACATATTGGGAAAGATTCATCCACAATTGAGAACCATTGCCCTGCCATCAGAATTGTTGCGCAAACGCAACAAAGAATTGGTTGTAGAGATTGGTCACCCCATTCTGCATAAAGACTGGTCTGTGATAGAAGATGTCGCTCAACTCAATCGTTTTTTTAGATCTAAGGTGTATGCATTGAGTTACCAATTTGAGGTTCGCCGTCGTTTTTTTGCGCCAAGATTGTGGTTTAAAAAGGATGCGATACAAGAGGATATTGGTTACCCTGCGTTTAAACAAGATGTGTTGAAAGAGATAGATGATATCGAAGATGCCATGCTACTGGATCAATCGGGATTCGTCTGCTACGCGGTAAAATCACACCGTATACCCAATTTGTTGCATGAGATTGGCCGTATGCGTGAGATCACGTTTAGAGAAGTTGGCGAAGGAACCGGAAAGTCTTTGGATTTGGATGACTATGATTTTTATTACTACCATTTGATTTTATGGCACAAAGAAAATCAAGAATTGGTTGGTGCATACCGCATTGGATTGGGTTCTGAAATAGTTGACTTGTATGGTAAAAAAGGTTTCTATACCAATTCATTGTTTAAAATGAAGAATGAGTTTAAGCCTTATTTGAAGAAGAGCATCGAATTGGGTAGATCATTTGTTATTTCCAAATATCAAAGACAAAGGTGGCCGTTGTTTTTACTTTGGCAGGGTATCACCATATTTATGGATCATTTTAATGATGTAAAATATATCATTGGTCCCGTAAGCATGAGTGATCAATACAAACGGCTGTCAAAGGAACTCATGATACAGTTTTTACTTCAAGAATACGGAGATGAAAAGCTATCAACTTGGGTAAGGCCAAGGAATAAAGTAGTAATGAAGGATTTGATTGATAGAGAGGCTTTGTTGCTAACAGTAAAAAAGGAAATCAAACAAATGGACAGGTTGATTGGTCAGATTGAGCCCATGGGATTGTCCATGCCCGTTCTGTATAAGAAATATCTTGCACAGAATGCCAAGATATTGGCCTTTAATAGAGATCCTTTGTTCAACAATGCCATTGATGGTTTTATGATATTGGATATCGAGAAAATGCCTCGTTAAGCATGATTGGATAATAAAAAAAAGGGGGCTTTTGCCCCCTTCTCATTTGCTATGAATACTAATTAATTCTTGTTGAATTTCAAAATACTTACGTTGTCATTGCCTACAACACGAATAAAGTATACACCAGTATTCAATTCATTGATATTGATTATTTCTTTGCTGTTGCTGTTGGTGATAACTTGGATGGTTTGTCCAGTTACATTGACCAATTGAACAGTAGAATTCATTGGACACTCAATATTAATAACATCATGAGCAGGGTTAGGATACAAAGTGATGTTTGAAGTCATCCATTCGTTGATCCCAGTAACCAACACCTCAAAAGTATGAACATCAGAGCAGTTTCCGTTAGAAGCTTCGAGGGTAACCGTGTAAGAACCATCTGTTCCATAGTTGTGTGAAGGGTTGTTTTCTGTTGAAACATTTCCGTCTCCAAAGTTCCAACTGTAGCTAGTAGCGGCTGTTGAGTTGTTTAAGAATTGAACTCCTAGGTTGTTGATGATGGCGCTGAAATCTGCGGTTGGTGTTTCTGTAACCGTTACAAAAATGGGGGCTGAAATTCCAGTGCCATTGCATGCATCTGAGTTGGTAACTTCAACGGTGTATGATCCCGCCTCAGTTGCAACTAAACCAGCCATGTTGGCATCTGCAATCATGTTACCATTCAAGTACCATGTAAAAGTTTCTGAAGTGCTAGCACTCAAACTCACACTCTCTCCAGAACAAATGTCAGTGTTTCCTGCTGCAGATATTGTAGGCGCCGGAGCGTCAGATACATTAACATTGATTTCATTAGACACAGCAGTGCAACCATTGATGTCAGTGTAGGTTAATCCATAAACACCTGTTTCAGTAACAATGATGCTACCTGTTGTTTCATTGTTGTTCCAAACATTACCTTCTGATTGAGTAGAGATTAATTCCACAGAGCTACCAGTGCACAATGATGTGTTCCCTGCAGCTTGAATAGAAACCTCTGGTGTTGGAAATACAACAACTTCTATGGCTAGAGCCTGAACTCCACATCCGTCAGCACTCATAGCAGTCATCTCAATCATGTCATTGGTTGATATGGTTTGTGAGGCTGAAACAGCACCATTGTTCCAATGAAAAGTTACATTGTCTATTGATGCAGCTCCCATCAGAACAACATCGTTTCCTGCACAGAAAGCAGTTTCACCATCAGCAATGATTTCAGCGGTAAAGCTGTTGTCCAATACTGCATTGTAAGCTTGATTTTGAGGGTCAAATTCTGTCCAACAAGAGGCCCAATTTTCTGATCCAAATGCTCCGCGGAAGCTAACGTTTTCAAAGAATCCATTGTTGAAGTAAGCATCAGAAAAATCAGCTCCTTGATTGAGCGGAGAATTACTGCTCAATGAGAAGTTAGGTGAGTTTAGATCTGCATTGTTGAACATTAGATCAGTTGTCATTGGATACAATTGATTGCTATTTGCATTGAAAAACTGAGTAATGTTAAAAGCGCCATTTATATTGTTGATGGATGCATTTAATTCAGAGGTGTTGGCAAGCAATGAATCATTGCATTGTGCTATAACATTGTTTTTGAATTTCAACAAACCATTGATGGCATTTCCTTGTGTAGAGTTGGACTCAATCATTAATCCAACAGGGTATCCTACAAAAACGGAGTTGAATGCACTGCATTGTGTATTTCTTCGCAAATGGAGCGCTCTCTTGTAATTGGAGTTGAAAGTAGCATTAAAGGTCATTGGGCCGGCAACAGTAATATTGGAGAATTTAGGTTGTGAAACAGGACCATTTGTTGAACCAGTAGCGTCATTATCCGCCTCAAGTCCGTTTGATCCGCTTTGATCCGCAATGGCGGGATCTCTGACTACTAAGCCATATTGAACAGAACCCTGGTATCCAAAGTCTGTATCAAAATCATCATCCCAGTTGCGGTAAGAAACCAAATTTTTTGCGTTAACATTACCACCAAACCACTCAAAAGCATCGTCTCCACAATACGAAACCTGAACGTGATTGATTGTAGTTCCTGCGCCAACGGCACACATAGTGATACCATTGATTTCACTGTTGGGTTGAAAAGGAATTCCACCAAACTCTATTCTCACGTATTCAATGATTCCAGAGTTATCGTTGTTGTCATGATTGGATCCCCCTCCGTAAATTGAACCTACACCACCTTCTACCATGGCTTCACCTTGCGCAGTGCCATTGGCTGCATTGGCTGGTTGGTTGACAGCTCCTCTTCCGCAGATGATTAATCCACCCCAGTCACCGTAAGAACGCTGTCCTGCTGGCTTCTGCGAAGTAAAAACGATCGGCTGCATCTCAGTGCCCTGAGCGATCAAGTAACCATCTCTTTCAATGATTAAAGATCCTTTGGAGACAAAGTCTCCTTTGATAATTGTACCTGGTTGGATGTGCAATGTGTCGTTGGCCGTTACGCGAACAAAAACTTGTAAAATGTAAATGTTGTTGTTTGTCCAAGTGTTTTTGCCATTAATTTATATACTTCAACTTACAATGATTTGGATTTG
>JBEISW010000219.1:0-4028 GCA_040375215.1 Crocinitomicaceae bacterium
CCTCAAGGCTTGCTAATGCATAAAATACAATACAAGAAAGTCCAATACATAGCCAATGAAGTTGTAGTGCATATCCAAACGGTAAAGTCATGACATAAAAGAATATGAATTTTTTGACAAATACATTGTATGAGAAAGGTATGGGTGTATTCCTAATTCTCTCGCATCCTCCACAAATGTTTTGAAATTCATTCAGTTCCGTTTGAACGGATAGAAGTGTTGTGCCGCTTATATCACCTTTTTGTTCGAGATCGTAAATTCTCTGAATCAATCGCTTGGCTATTTGATTCGGAATGTGATGTTGGCCTCTCACTTTTTCCCATTCTTCATCCAATTCCACTTCCAATTCGTGAGACCTCAAATGTTGTTTCAATGAATGCGCATACAGGGATATTCCTTTTTGAAAATATTGACGATTCTCAGAGTCTGTATCTTTTAGTATAGCGTTGAGTTTTAGACTTAGTGTTCTACTGTTGTTGACCAAACTGCCCCAAAGTTTTCTTCCTTCCCACCATCTGTCGTATGCAGTGTTGGTTCTAAAAACCAAAAGCAATGAGAGTACAAAACCCAATAGGGTTTGCACTGTCGTTAAGTTTTTAATAAAAGGATCTTGCTCCCAATGCCAATATTCATATTCCAAAAAGACAACAACCCAAGTGTAAGCCCCAATAAAGATCATCATTGGAATCAGTTTTTGAAAGGTTTCGCTCTTGTGAACTTTGAAAATAAATGTGAACCAATCTTTGGGTTGATAGATATGCATTGCTTAAAGTTTGATCAAATTTAGTGACCTTTGTGCAAGTGATACGAGCCAAAGAAATATTATACAAATTTTGGGGATATTCTGATTTCAGAAAACCCCAAGATGCTATTGTTCAATCAGTACTTGAAAACAAAGATACATTGGCACTCCTGCCCACTGGTGGCGGGAAAAGTCTTTGTTATCAGGTTCCGGCATTGGTCAAGGGTGGATTGTGTTTGGTCGTTTCACCCTTAACAGCATTGATGCAGGATCAAGTGGATGATCTAATGATCAGGGGAATCAAGGCTAAGATGATTTCTGCTTACATGAAAAAGAAGGAGATTGACTGGGCTTTGAATGAGTGTGTTTTTGGAGATGTTTCATTTTTGTATGTTTCACCTGAAAGATTATTAAATAATGCTTTTCAACAGCACCTGCAGAAGATGCCAGTTTCTCTTGTAGCTGTAGATGAAGCGCACTGCATTGCGCAATGGGGTCATGATTTTAGACCTGCTTATTTAGAAATAGCAAAGATTAGAGAATGGCATCCTAAGATACCTTTTTTAGCATTGACAGCAACGGCAACTACTGAGGTTAAAGATGAAATAGTTGAGCGACTTCAATTGAAACATTGTGAAATTATCGAGGGTGAGTTAACGAGGCCAAACTTGGCCTATGGAGTGGTAGAGACCCAAGATAAATCAGCTCAGCTCCTCAAATGGGTTAGGGGTTTCAAGGGAGCTTTAATAGTATATGCCCAATCAAGGATGCGGGTTGAAGAGCTTAGCCGATGGCTAGTTGTAAATAAGGTTTCTGCTAGGTATTATCATGCGGGATTAGCATCCGACGAAAAGAGAAAATCTACCGATGATTGGATGAGCAATAGGGTTCAAGTTATGGTGGCTACCAATGCATTTGGAATGGGAATTAACAAGGCCGACGTTCAGGCCGTCATTCATTGGGAGCCTCCTGCAAATCCAGAAGCTTATTTTCAAGAAGCGGGAAGAGCTGGTCGCGGAGGACAAAAGTCTTTTGGGTTAATGATGTTTCATCCATCGGATAAACAGGAAGGTGAAAAAAAGATAAATGATCAGTATCCACCCCGTGAGGTAATTCAAAAGGTCTATCAATATTTAGCGGATGGCTTCCAATTACCTTTAAGCGAGGGGCAAGGTGAAACTTTTGCCATTCAATGGCAAGAATTATCTCAGCGTTCAGGATTTGCACAAAAACAAGTACTTGCTTCGCTGAATATTCTGCAATCTTGCGGTTATATCCAATTGAATGAAGCGTTTTTTCAGCCGTCGATTATTCGATTTTCACTTTCACATGATCAGCTTGTTGTTTTTAAAGACAAACACATTCAGCATAGAAACGTGATTGAGAATCTGCTGCGGATGTATGGTGTTTCTGATTTTCAGGAAATACGCTTGAATGAATGGCAAGTAGCCAAACAGATGAAAACTTCTGAAGCCCTGTTGAAAGAGAAGTTGATTTCATTGTCGGAACTGAAAGTTTGGGATTACACACCTCAATGGGATTCACCTTCGGTAACTTTTGTGCTTCCCAGAGTGCATCCGGCATCATTGATCATACCGCAAGAAAAACTGGAAAAGTTGCTCAAGAGAGATTATCAGAAATGGGCCGCTATCTGGAATTACATCAACACTCGTGATTGTCGGACGGTATGGATGAATGGGTATTTTGGTAGTCAATCACAAGCTTGTGGGGTCTGTGATCTTTGTACAAAAGCTTCAAGAGAAAGTAAAAGTATTTCCTTGGTAGATCAACTTTTCGCCAACCTTGAATTGCATCAGAATCAAATTGAGTCACTGCCCACACCTGAAATGAGGGAGGAGGCTTGGATGCGATTGCGTTTGTTTTTGGATGAAGAAACATGGATTGTGATAGCAAACGATAAATGGGGAAAAATACAAGATTGAAGGGTTTACCCCTTATTTTTTAGGGGTGTGTTCAAAAAAAAACTCTTTTTTTTCATTTTTGTATTAAAAATTGGGGGGTATATTCGCGAAAAAATATTTTTCTATGAGTATGACCCGCTTTCAGGCTTTGGCAGAATTGAATACTCGCCAGCCTAATCATGTTCCAGCGCCAAGTGCAAAGGTTTCGGATTATTTTGGATCCAACGTATTCTCTCCATTCAGAATGAGAGAGTATTTGACAGATGATGTTTATGAGAAATTGATGGAGTGCATCAATATGGGCGTTCGTATTGATCGCGCTGTTGCAGATCATGTTGCTTCAGCAATGAAAGAATGGGCTATGAGCAAGGGGGCAACACATTATACGCATTGGTTTCAGCCATTAACAGGTGCTACTGCAGAAAAGCATGATAGTTTTTTCAAGCCCCTCGGAGATGGTCGTGCAATTGAGAAATTTGAAGGGACTATGTTAGTCCAACAAGAACCTGATGCATCATCTTTCCCAAGTGGAGGAATCAGAAATACTTTTGAGGCAAGAGGCTATACTTTGTGGGATCCGTCCTCTCCAGCCTTCATTGTAGGAAATACGCTTTGTATACCAACCATTTTCATTTCTTACACAGGACATGCCTTAGATTACAAAATGCCAATGATGAAAGCATTGCATGCTGTTGATCACGCGGCTACAGCTGTATGTCAATATTTTGATAAAGAAGTAGTAAAAGTTAACACCACTTTAGGTTGGGAGCAGGAGTATTTTTTGATAGACGAAGCATTGCACAATGCGCGTCCAGATATCGCTATGACGGGTCGTGCCTTGTTTGGCGCACGACCAGCAAAAGGACAGCAGTTGGAAGATCATTATTTTGGTTCAATTCCAGACCGAGTGATGGGATTCATGCAAGAATTTGAGAACGAGTCACACTTATTGGGGATTCCAGTAACTACAAGACATAATGAAGTAGCGCCCAATCAATTTGAGGTTGCTCCAATGTTTGAGGAGGCTAATTTGGCCAATGATCACAACCAACTGTTGATGGATATTCTAGATAAAGTTGCTAGAAAACATCAGTTCAGAGTATTGCTTCATGAGAAGCCATATGAGGGTGTCAATGGAAGTGGCAAGCATAACAATTGGGCTTTGAGCACCAATACCGGTGTGAATTTGTTGAAGCCAGGGAAAAATCCAAAAACCAATTTGCAGTTCCTTACCTTTTTTGTGAATACTGTAGCAGCTATTTTTGAGAATGCTGATGTATTGAGAGCAAGTATCGCATCTGTGGGTAACGATCACCGTTTGGGTGCAAATGAGGCTCCTCCGGCTATAATGAGCTGCTTCTTAG
>JBEISW010000228.1:0-3839 GCA_040375215.1 Crocinitomicaceae bacterium
AATTTTAAATGAATAAGTACCACCGGAAACCAAAGGTGTTTGCAAATCGATGCGCATCATGGTTTGGTTGATGACACATTTTAAATCCTTACCTGATTTGTCTTTGACTTCAACCACTTTGAAACCTCCATCATACCAAGGCTCCAAATCTTTGATGTCATTGTAGCTCATGGTCTCATTGATTTTGGATTGCTCAATCTTATAAGCATCGCTCTCTTTGGCCATGTTGTTTTGATCTAATTGAATCCACAAATAGGTCAATTGATCTGGCGAAAAATTGTGATACGTAATCCACTCTTCACCAAACAGTTTTTGTGTCTCATCATCAATCATAATATTCATGGTGTAATCCACTTGCTGCTGCCAATAGCGAGCTCCTGGTGCACCACTTGCTGTGCGTTGTTCATTGGGTGTTGCCAATTCAGGACCCAATTGTTTGAACTTGTCTTCCCAATATTGACGCTGACCAAAAATGGCAGCTGAAGTACTTAACAACAAAAACAACAAAAAACTTGATCTAAAATTTCTCATGATTCAAAAATAAGCAAGTCGGTTTATTATATTCGCTAAAAGTATTGAATACAAAATGTATGGGACATCAAGAGGCTTTCGAAAATGAAATGACTACCGTTGATATCATTGAGCAATCTCTGATTTTACACAATGATTTTAATCACATTGATCATGTCATTCATTGCTTGGTGAACATTATGGATTTTGATCCTATACAATCTGAACAAATTGCCTATATCGTTCATTTCAAAGGAAAGTGTCCCATTAAGTCGGGATCCTTTGATATTTTGGCACCCTTTCAAAAAATGCTTGCTCAACAAGGGTTAACCGTTTCCATTGATTAAGATGTCCAGCAGAAGAGTGATGATAGAGGCCATGCTTCAAACGCACCCTGATGATCCATTTCTTCATTATGCCTTGGCATTGGAATGGCAAAAAGAAGGTGATCTTCAAAAAGCTATTGATCGCTTGTTGGAATTGAAAACATTGAAAGCTGATTACTTGGCTCTTTATTATCAATTGGGAAAAATGTATGAAGCATTGGGTCAAAATGAATTGGCTGTCGATTCATTTATTGATGGACGGCGCTTGGCAAAAAAATTAGGAGATATTAAGGCTGCTGGTGAAATCAGTGAAGCATTGATGATGCATGATATATTTGATTGATGGAAAAACAATTATCCATCGGTTTCTATAGTTCATCCTTAAGCAAAGGAGGTTTAGAACTTAATATGCTACGGTATGCAGGATATCTAAAGAACGAGTCTTTGCGCGTTGTTATTTTTTGTGTAAAAGACTCCCCTATTAATCAAATTGCCAATCAAGAAGGATTTGAAATAGTTGAGATTAAACGCAACAAAAGATATTGGGATTTTAGCTGTGCCTTGACACTAAAAAAATCAATACAATTGCATTCTTTGGATTGGTTGTGGTTTAGGGACCCCAGAGATATGGATACATTGGCTTGGACCAAAATTCTAGGATCTAATGCCCGAATCCTTTACCATCAGGGAATGCAAATGGCCAGTCCAAAAAAGTCATTGTTTCATCGTATTCGATTTTCTCAAATCAATCAATGGATTTGCTTGAGTGAATCATTGAAACAACAAGTTTTGGATTTCACTTCATTTCCAGAGAAAAAGATAAGTGTTCTTCCCTTGGCTTTACCAGATGCTTCAATAGCAAAAGACTATCAATCTGGAGAATTTCAAACGCTGGTTGTGGGAAGATGGGACCCATTGAAGAATCAACATTTGGTCATCAACGCTTTTCTGCTGTTGAATAAGAAGTATCCTCAATTGAGATTGACTTTCATTGGAGAAAGTACCTTGGGTGAGGGCAATCAATACGAAAAGGACAACAAGAAAAAAGTGAGGCATTTGGATTTGCAAAATGTCATACAATTCAAACCGTTTCAGTTTGACTTGGCGCAGACCTTTGCTGCTTCACACTTGCTTATTATTCCATCTATCAATGAAACTTTTGGCATGGTCACCATTGAGGGTATGCGTGCGGGCTTGCCTTTGCTGGGCTCCAATACTGGAGGAACCAAGGCATTGATACATGCTAACAAATGTGGATTAACGTTTGATCCCGCGGATGCACAGTCTTTAGCAGATCAATGGTCTGTATTAATGGACAGCCATCAATTGCGATTAGAATACAGCAATAATGCTCGAACCGCATTTGAAACCCATTACCACATTGAAGGTCAAATGACACATTGGATGAAAATCTTAAATGGGAAATGAAAATCTTTCTTTTTGTTTCATTTTTAGTTTTTACCAAAATAAGCTTTGGGCAGGTTGACACTTTGGGTAAAAACCATTTGATTGTTTCAGGATTGGCAGGAAGTATTGTTCCGCATCGCGCAGAGATGACCCCATTGATTAAAGGTTATTCATTTGGCGGTTCGATACAGTGGATGAAAAGACCTACCATGCCCAAATGGAGAATTTATCAACGATTTCCAACCACAGGATTTGATTTGTATTTCAGTACAACAGGAAATCCTGAACAATTGGGATATCAATCCGCGCTGAGCTACATGATTTATCGTCCGTATGGAAAGCAATCCAGATTTTGGTACGGAATGGGATTGGGCGTTGGTTACAATTCAAAAATTTGGGATTTGGAGACCAATCATCAAGCAACTGTGATCTCTACTAAAATCAATTGCGCCTTGACATTGCATTGGCAATACAAGCTTTTTTCCAGTGTCAATCACAACCATTTTCTTGGGCTTAGGATGACTCACTTGAGCAACGGTGCATACCAATTGCCCAATTTGGGGACCAATCAATTTCAATTGAGTTACACCATTCAGCCCAAAATGGAATTGCCTAAAAGACCGATGTTCATCACGGATGAACTGCCCTATTATTTTTCTTCAAGAATTATTAGTGTTCAAACAGCCTGCGGGTTCAAAGAAACTTACCAACCCATGGGGCGCAAATATCCGGTTTGGAATGTTCAGGTCAATTACGCTCGACTCATCAATTATCAACATCGCTGGAGTGTTGGATTGGACTATTTATATCAGCCTGCATTGGGAAAATTGTATGAAGAGAATTTAGGTCAATCTTCATCTCCAAAGAATTGGCAACAATGGGGAGCTACTTTGGGCTATCAAAGTATCTTTGGTTATACCACATTTGCTATTCAGCAAGGTATTTATATAAAGACAGATTGGAGTAACAATGGACTTTTCTATCAACGATTGTCCATTAGAAGGAATTGCATGAAATTGGCCAAGATCAATTCCTATTTTAGTAGGGTTTATATCACTGCAGCTTTGTTTACCCATTGGGCAAAAGCAGATCATTTTGAGTTTGGATGCGGAATCGATTTATTCAGAAGATAATAGTTGCAATGGTCTATGCCATTTCATTTGGTTGTGGTCAACCAGATGCACCTGATTGTTTCCAGCGGGCTGGTAAAGTGATCAGCATTGAGCAAGCCCTTCCTCCTTTTTATGGCTTAGTGCTCAATGACATGATAGCTTATCAATTGTATCCATCTTCTGAATACAAGATAAAAATTACAGGACCAGAAAATTGGATCAATGAAATCAGTTATGTAATTGAAGATGGAAAACTGACCATTGCAGATCAAAACCAATGCAAATTGATTCGGAACAAACACCAGAAAATTATTGTGGAGATATACGCACCCTCATTTGAAGAGGTCTTGAATCAATCCTATCTAAATGTTGAAGTGATGGATACGTTATTTCAGCATAAACTAAAGTGGATCAATGAAAATGCGCCGGCCAATTGTAGTATATTATTTCATGGTGACAGTTGCATCGTTGAAATGCCCAAAGG
>JBEISW010000004.1:0-34535 GCA_040375215.1 Crocinitomicaceae bacterium
ACCCACGATTCCTGCGATAACACTTCCTGAATGAATTCCAATACGGCAATTCCATTGCAAGGCATTCTCAGCATTGCGCTGCTCCAAATATTGAATGAATCTCAAGCCAATTTGAACCATTCTTGAGGCATGCTCATCATCATGATCCAACACACCTGTCGCCGCCATGTAGGCATCTCCAATGGTCTTGATTCTGGTTCCACCCAACTCAAAACATATGTCGTCAAAGGCTGTAAAAATCTCAGTCAACTCATCAAATAATTTTTCTGGAGACAGCGTTGAACTGATACTGGTAAAACCAACAAAATCGCAAAACAAAATAGACACATTGGATCGCTTTTCCGGCATATACTTTCCTTCATGAATAAGGGCGTGTATTACTTTCTCAGGCAGCAAAATACGCAACAACTGTTCTGATTTCTTGCGCTCTGCCTGCAATTCAAGATGTGTTTTGATTCTTGCTTTTACAATATCAGGATTAAATGGCTTGACAATAAAATCAGCTCCACCTACCTGAAAACCTTTGGTCTCATCCGCAACTTCATTCAATGCTGTTAGAAAAATAACAGGAGTACTTTGGGTTGCAGGATTGCTTTTGAGGGCCTCACAAACCTCGAACCCATCCATTCCTGGCATCATAACATCCAACAAAATCAAATCGGGCATTGGCGTTTGCTGGGCAATTTCCAATGCTTTCTCTCCTGACTTGGCCACCTTGATTTTATACAAATCCTTGAGCAGGGCAGAAAGCAATTGTAGATTTTCAACCGAATCGTCTACAATTAGCAATGTGGACTGCAATATATTGGTACTAACACTCATTGTTCAATATTTCTATGGCTGCGTCAAATTCAAAATCCTCAAGATTTGACTTTATCTTATTAAACTTCAACGACTCTTCGTTGGTCAATTGGTAGGTGGTCAGAATATTGTCACAAAAGTCAACAGCGGATGCATCTTGCTCTAGCGCGAATTTTTTCAAATCAGCCATGGTATTGCGCCAAACTTCTTGCGTCATTGAGGGCTTTACAGACTCTGGTTGCTTCTCACTGGGCAAATGTTTTTTTATCCGCTCAATAAGATCTGCAATCTGCTGAATGATCCATTCTATCTGCTTGGTCTGGGGTACATTTAATAGTTTCCCAGACTCTTCGCTTACCGCCTTTAATCCATGAGAAAGCGGATAAACCACACCATAAATCTCCTTGGCTCCTATATTTCCGCAAACCCCTGCCAATGCATGCAGGATTGCAGCTAACTCTGCCAATTGATGATTTTCCACCATTGGCTTCATGCGGAGAGGCAAGTCGTTGTAATTTTTTACAAACGTACCCAGCAACTTGAGATAGGCCTCTTTCTTTCCTCCTATTCTGCGCATGCCTTCCTCTGTATCAAGTCCTTCAATGATAATCTTAACGTTGTCCGCTTGGTTATTGACCGCAGCGCCTTTGGCATCAACTCCTTTGATGTATTTCAACAAAGCCTGATAAAGTACAGGTGGATCTATGGGCTTAGTGATGTGATCATTCATACCTGCAGCAATGCTCTTTTCACGTTCGCCTTTCATTGCGTGTGCTGTCATGGCTACAATGGGAAGCTGCTTAAACCGTTGATCCTCTCTGATTTTTCGCGTTGCCGTAAGTCCGTCCATTTCCGGCATCTGAATATCCATCAGCACTGCATCAAACTCCATGGCATACACCATCTCAACAGCCTCACGGCCATTTCTGGCAGCATGAACTTCAATATTTACATCTTTCAATAATTCAATGGCCAACTCCAAATTGATGTCATTGTCCTCAACAAGCAACACTTTAGTTCCACTCAGATATTCTTGAAACTGGGTGGTATCTAAAACAACTTCTGTTTTACCATGTCCAGCGGCGCTCTTTCCTTTTAAATGAAGAATACTGTGCAGACTGTCATTCAAGGTTGAAATATTGATGGGCTTTAACAGCACGCCATCCACCAATTTATTCTTGGCTGCCTCCTTAACAGATTCCAAACCATAAGCTGTCACCATCAAGATGGATGGCACTTCCATGCCTTCCTTTGCCTTGATTTCTCTGACCAGTTGCAGGCCATCCATACCTGGCATTTGCCAATCCACAACCATCAATGTCAAAGGTTCATTTGACATCTGCTCTACTTCAAAAATCTCTATCGCTTCAAACGCATCTTTGGCAACCAATACATTGAACCCAATAGTGGACAGCATCTCGTGCAATACCATTCTAGCCGTTTCAGAATCATCTACCAATAATGCTTTCCTCCCCCTCAATTCCATCTCGCTATCTTCTGATAAGACCGATTCATTGGTCAAATTAAAGAATGCATTGAAATGAAATTTCGAACCTTTTCCGGGCTTACTTTCCACCGCCAATTCACCATCCATCATCTCAACTATTCTCCTGCAAATCACCAATCCCAATCCTGTTCCTCCAAACTTTCTGGTAGTGGATAAATCCGCTTGCTGAAAAGGCGAGAACAATCTCTTCACTTGTTCTTCACTAATTCCAATACCGGTGTCTTCTATGGCAAAATGAATGATTACTCCGTATGGCAGTTGTTTCACCAAGTTGGCACTTAGTCTCACCTCCCCCTTTTGGGTGAACTTGGCTGCATTGTCCGTAAGGTTCAATAGTACTTGTCGCAATCTAACACTATCACCCAAAATTACGGGCGGGATATTTTTATCTATTTGTGTCACCAGCTCCACCTCATTCTTGCTTTGTAACTTGACGTTCACTGTATCAGAAACTTCTGAAATCAATTCATCCAAAAACAAGTTGGTGTGTTCCAAGGTGAGTTTACCTGCCTCGATTTTTGAAAAATCAAGAATGTCATCAATGATGCGAAGCAAATTCTTGGCAGACATTTCAATCTTCTGATTGTAGTCTCTTTGCTTCTCGTTAAGCTCAGTTTTTTTTAAGAGATAACTCATTCCAATGATGGCGTTCATTGGCGTCCGAATCTCATGGGACATATTGGCAAGAAATTCACTCTTGGCAGCATTGGCAGCATCAGCTACTTCACGCAATTTGGTCATTTCTATGTAACGGGCGTCTGACTCTGCTGTCTTTTTCTTGGCAATGTCCAAAGCCTTACCTGCAAAAGATGCGACGATGGCCAAGACAATAGGCGCAAGATCTACAATCCACAAAGTTGGGGTGAACATTTGTTGAGCAACCATCCCCATTATGGAGACATCACCATCTGTGAAATAACACTCCCATGCAGTAGCAACCAAAGGAAAGATGAGGCCAAAAAGGAATCCATAAACAAAAAAGACCTTCTGGTCTTTTTTGAGTTTTCCGCGCAATACCGAAACAGCTGGTGAAGATTCTGCCAAATTTCTCATGATTAAATTTGCTTAATCATCTGTGCAGTTATGTTCAACTTCACTTCTTCAGACAATGTAACACCTCCATCTTCTGTAGCAGCATTCCAAACTAAACCAAATTCAGTACGTTTAACCACGGCCGACATTTCAAAACCTGCCTTTACTTGACCCCATGGATCGATAACTGAACCTGTATACTCTGTATCTAAAGTTATGTTTTTAGTAACGCCTTTCAAAGTGAAATCACCTGTCAATTCATACTTGTTATCTCCCAAGGATTTGAAAGAAGTTGATTTAAATGACAATTTTGGGAATTTCTCTACTTCAAAGAAATCACCAGACTTCAAGTGACCATCACGCTGCTCATTTCTTGTATTTACTGAATCAACATCAGCCTCAAAAGAAATCTCTGCATCAGAAAAGTCTTTTTCAGATGAATACATTTTAGCCTCAAAACGATCAAATGTTCCAGAAACATTGGTGATCATTACGTGACGCACTTTAAAAACTATTTCACTGTGAACTGGGTCAATAACCCACAATTGCTTACTCATATGGCTTGTTTTATTTATTTTTTCAAATATAACTTTTATTTGGTTCTCAAAATCCTTTCATCCATTGTTTTATCTCCACTCCATTTGAATCGCGAATTCGGATAAAATAGCTGCCAACTGCCCAAGAATTTGTAGGAATGGTCACCAGTGATTGGCTCACTTCTCTTTCCAGCATACATTGTCCCAAAGCGTTAAAAATAGACACCTGCCCATTTGCAATCTCTCTCATATCGATATTCAATTCACCGGACCCTGGATTAGGAAACAATGAAAACTTTAAATTATGAAGTTCAGAAACTTCTATGACTATATCATCGCCCGTAAATAATGCAACACCTCCTCCACTTTGTCCCATGATCATGTCCATCGAACCATCCCCTGTAAAATCAGCCCATCCTATGCTGGAACGATCACCCTCTCTGATGTCTTGAAAAGATTCATCCATTAAAGTACCCACGCCCACTGTACCTGGCTGAAACTGATAATGACTGATTGTCCCTGTCTCATTGCCTAGATATAAATTCCATTGTCCACTGTTGTCCTTTAGGACAAAAGGAACGCTAAATCCATCCAAACCCAAGTAACTGGTGGCCTCAGCACCTGCCAGCGATTCTGTCACCAGGGACCATGATGGACTCTGAGAAGAACCGATGTTCTTGTAGTAGTTCACATTTCCTGATTTTTCTCCCGCTACAATATCCAACAGACCATCTTCATTGAGATCAACCAACTGAGGTGTGGCGCTCTGACCTAAATCGATCACCGTTCCATTGACATCACTGATCGTTTGTGCAGCAGAAAAAACTGGATTAAAATTATTTCCTGTATTTATCATTCTGAACAAATTACCATTCAACTCACCTATTACCATATCCCAATCTCCATCACCATCCAAATCACCCAAAGCTGGATAAATATTCTGCCAATTCTGTTGCGATAAGTTCAACCAATCAAAACTGGACCAGCGAAATATCTGCTCACCCAACGTAGTTGTATCGTTTAACAACAGATGTAATTTGGATCGATTGGTCAATAATGTTCGGTCAAAATACCTTGCTGCCAAGACAATGTCCATATCCCCATCTGCATCCACATCACAAGGGACAGGATGCGCTCCGTGACCAACATCTACCATTTGGTTTTGTAAAAAAGACATGGATTGAAAAATCCAATCAGGATTATCTTGAGTGCCTTGATTGACGTACATTCTCACACCTTGCAAATCTTCAACGCCAAAAATGGCATTGGGCGCAGAAATCAAATCAGAAACCCCATCATTGGTGACATCTGCGTAATAGGCAGCTGGAAACAAATACAAATCAATGGGTGGTGATTGAGGAAAGTTGTATGCCACAGCTACAGCACTGTCCGGCCCCTCAGGAGTATCGGACAAATAGATGGCGGCCATATTGGATTCAGTCACATCGCCCAACACAATATCCTTGATGCCGTTTCCGTCTAAATCAATCATCGCAATGGTTCCTCCAGTATGCCGATTGGCACTCCTGGGATCAACAACATTCAAACTGCAATTGAACTGATCCCCGATAAACAATGAAAAACTCTCAAGGGCCTCTGACACCTTTCCAAAACAACGATTGGCGCATATAAAATCAGCTTCATTGCAATGGTCATTCTCCACTTGAAGTGACTTGTAATAATACATACCAGTGCTGGACTCTGTATTGGAAATCATGTCCATATCGCCATCACCATCCAAATCCTCAATGGCCAACATATCAATGCTCATCGAGTAAATAGGCGCAGTAAATGGACCTCCACCCAAATCATAAGATGAAAACAACATTTGACCATTCTGAAATAATTCGAACGATAAACTACCTGTTTGCTGAGTTGTATTTAAATACAGTATGATGCCCGATTGAAAATTGGTGTAGATATCAGGATAACCATCGCAATTAAAATCGCGAAGCAACGCCCAATTGGACATGGCGGGAAAGGCTGACTGAAATTGTGGTGCATGATACCAGTATGCCTGACCTTGAACATCAGAGGTTTGAACAAAAGTCAAAACGCGATTTCCTTGGCGATCAAATACAAACAAATCCATGATACCATCTAGGTTCAAATCGATATTGGAAAACTGCGGGGCATTCAATCCTCCTGCCCAGGAATTAGCTATGTAGTAATTATCAATTTTAACAGGAATATTATCATTCCGCTGAAGCCATTGGGCAAATGAGGTAGTTAGACTAAGCAACAAAAAAACAAAGAAGGAAAATCTCTTGTACATTCATCTAAATTAATGACATCTTTGCAAAAAATAGAAAGCAATGGAAAATTTATGGATTGTTTTATCTTTAATTGCCACCACAATAGGAATCACGTGGTTCTTGAATAAAGAATGGAAACAAATCGTTTTGCGCAAAGAACGTTTGGAAACACAAAGAGAAAAGAACAAACTTTTTATACCGTTGAAACTTTCCGCCATTGAAAGATTAACCATCATGTTGTAAAGAACCAAGCCTACGCACTTGATTTTAAGACAACCAGTCAATCAAATTTCCGCTACACAATTGCAACATGAATTGATGAAGAATATCCGTGAGGAATACGACCACAACATGGGGCTTCAAATTTACATTCACGATTCAACTTGGAAAAGCATTGACCTGGCCAAAGAAAGCACCATTGAATTGATAAAGGTAGCTTTTCAGCATGTTGGAATGGATGCCAACGCTATGGAATTAAGCAGCGTAATATTCCAGCTTGAAGCCGAAACACAAAACAGTGTTATTCAAATCGCACTGGATAAATTAAAGGAAGAAACGACGCAACTTTTATAATCAAGCGTTGCGCTGAATACAATTCAAATCTTCAAAAGCCATTTTCAATCGTTGAACAAAGGTTTTTTCACCTTCTCGCAACCATACACGCGGATCATAATACTTTTTATTGGGCTTATCTGCACCTTCTGGATTCCCAATCTGCGCTTGCAAATAGGCTGACTTATTTGCCATATAATCGCGAATACCCTCCATATAGGCCCACTGCATATCTGTATCGATATTCATTTTGATAGCACCGTAACTTATGGCTTCTCTGATCTCTTCTCTTGTTGACCCGCTACCACCATGGAAAACAAAATGAATCGGCTTGTCAATAGTACCGTATTTCTGTTGAATATATTGCTGAGAGTTATTCAGAATAATAGGCTGCAACTTCACATTACCGGGCTTATAAACGCCATGAACATTGCCAAATGCAGCAGCAACAGTAAATCGATGACTCACTTTCTTCATGTGCTCATAAGCATAAGCTACTTCTTCTGGCTGGGTATACAACTTGCTGCTATCCACATCTGAATTGTCTACACCGTCTTCTTCACCACCTGTAACACCCAATTCAATCTCCAGGGTGATACCCATTTTATTCATGCGTTCAAAATACTGAACAGACAATTCGATATTTTCCTCCAAAGATTCTTCAGAAAAATCCAACATGTGAGAGGAGAAAAGAGACTTTCCCGTTCTTTCAAAAAAGGATTCACCATGCTGCAGCATCCCATCCATCCAAGGCAAAAGATTTTTTGCGCAATGATCTGTGTGAATAATTACGGGAACTTGATACAAAGCGGCCATTTGATGGATGTGGTGGGCTCCGCTTACAGAACCTGCGATAGCCGCTTGTTGATCCGCATTGGACAAACCTTTGCCCGCGTAGAATGCACCGCCTCCATTGCTAAATTGGAGAATCACAGGAGAGTTAACATCTCTTGCTGTTTCTAAAACAGCATTAACACTATTGGTTCCAATGACATTAACCGCAGGAATAGCATATCCTCTGTCTTTGGCATCGTTTAATAAATCGGTGACTTGATCTCCGGTAAGTACTCCTGGTTGAAAGCGCATGGTGTTGGGTTTATTCCAACAAAAATAAGCAAACCTGCTATTGAGACAAAAGTTGATTGGCCTTATTTCGATTGCGCTCGATTAAAAATTGATCGACCAGCTCCAAGCGATGGTCCCAATCATAGATACTTCCTTTGATGATGTCCAGCAGAGCCAGCTTGTCATCCTCTAATTCAAAATCACCAAACACTTTTGACCATTGTTCTACAGTACAACATGTGCCTTTGGACAACATTGAAATTGTTTTCAGTTTCTGAGCGGACATAGGATTGGAGTGTACTTCTTTGAAAAAAACACCCCATTGATCATCACTCATGGGCAACTGACAATTCTTTGATCCACTATAAACAGGATCCAAGGAAACAACAGAAGTCCACTCCGTCGAATCCAAGACCCATGAATTTTCTCCAACCAATTGCCATTTCCAAACATTTTTTACTTGCTGCAAATCAAAATCTTGTTTGAAACCTCCTTTATAATTCAATGTTTGAACAATTGAATCACCATCGGCTAGAACCGCTGTCACCTGGAATTTCTTATCCTTGGTCTCCCAATCAAATCCCAAACGATGCACAGGATACAAATTCATTGCATGCCCATTGACTTTTAAAACAAAAGAAACAGGCGATTTCAAATCAACACGCATTTGGGAAAAAACATCACTTGCAGCGCACAAAACTAAAAAGAGAACTACTAAAAATCTCATACCAGATCCAGCCAATTAATATCTTTCTTCAACATGTCCAAAGTATCCTTTTCAGGGCTGTTATCTGTTGGGGTGAAATTGTATTTCCACGAGGCATACTCAGGGAGGCTCATCAATATGGATTCAATTCTACCCCTTGTTTCCAATCCAAATCGTGTCCCTCGATCATAAACCAAATTAAACTCCACATACCTACCCCTACGCATCAATTGCCATTCCTTTTGCTGAGCAGAAAAAGATTCTTTCTTGTATTTGGCCATTAAAGGAACATATACTTGAACAAAAGTTTTGGTCAATTCCAAAGCATAATTCATCAGCGCATCATGACTAAATTTTCCGTCAGCGGGTTTTAAATAATCGTAAAATATACCGCCCACACCCCTGGTCTCATTGCGGTGCTGATTAAAGAAGTAATCATCAGCCCATTTCTTCTGAGTCGGATAAAATTCTGTATCAAATTGATCGCAGACATTTTTCAGTGCCAAATGAAACTGCTGTGCATCTTCCTTAACAACATAGATGGGTGTGAGGTCAATTCCTCCACCAAACCAAGCATCACCTCCGTTGGTTTCAAAATACCGCACGTTCATGTGTATAATGGGAATTAATGGAGAATGAGGATGCAACACAATTGAAATTCCTGTTGCAAAAAAATGGGTTGATTCAGCGCTAACATGGTTCTTCATAAAGCCAGGTATCTCTCCCTCCACTGCGCTAAAATTCACACCGCCTTTTTCCAACACTTGACCGTCTTGAATAACCCTTGTAATTCCGCCACCACCTGAATCATGATTCCACTCCTCAACGCTAAATTTACCTAAACCATCCTCTGCCTCCAACGCCGCACAAATTCTAACCTGAGCATCTTGGAATGCCAATTTTATTTTGTCTTTAAAAACCATATTACTTTACTCTAATAACCGCCCCTTGGCGAGACTCCATAATCACAACACCAACATTCTCAAAACCATTTCCTCGTCCCACTTGAACCAAATCAATGTTACAGAACAATCCATTAATGACCATTTCATTGGACAAAAGATCCATTTTACCCATTGCTTGTTGCTGTACAAATGATTTTAAAATATCATGACCACAAAAAGAATATTCAGTTGGATGCGTGAAATACGATTTGTGGTATTGTCTAATCCAATCATTGACCCTAGGATCATCCGACTCCGATTGGGCTGATTTGGTAAAAGTAAACTTAAGCTTATTTTTCACTTCACCTTCGGCATCGCCTTCTGACAAATGATCTACCCATTCTGACATTCCTATAACCCATGTCCTTTGGAGCAAATGACTTTTACCATTGAACTTTCTAGCCAATTCTGGGGATTGAGAAGGTACAACTATCACCATCGAATCCATCTGACCAGCTCGTGCAGTAAACAATGAATCCAAATTATTGGACACCTTTAAATTCTTTAATCCCGACTTGACATAACGCGATTTGAAAGCCTCAGCTCGCTTTTTCTCCGCCTCTGTTTTTCCTGCATAAAGGAAAACAGGAACCTTGTCCGATTTCTTCTCCAACACATACCTAGCTGTAGCACCCCATTGAGAGACATCACTTGGAAATGCTTTGATGATGCGCTCATTACCCATCAAAATTTTATTGCTAATGGGCACAGGACAAACCAACCAAATATTGCGTTTTTTGGCCCATGGCGCTAAGACCTCCAAAGATTCTTTGAATAAAGGGCCAATGATCAAATCCGCATCATTCAAACGCGTTCCTTGTATCCATTGTTTAATCAAATCAACATTGTCATAAAAATCAACAACTTCAATCTCCACCTTGATCCCCGACTTTTCCATTTCAGCTTCCGTCAGCAACATTCCCCGGTAAAGCTCCAAAGCTGTCTGACGTATAACCTTCTGCCTTTGAGTGATGGTAGAATCCGGAACCCCTGATAAAAATGGCAACAACAGATACACCTTGAATTTCCCTTCACTCGCCTTGGGAGCGACTTGAAAATCTTGTGCAGCGGGAGTTTTAGATGAAATTCTAAGTTTCTGATTCACACCAATACCAATCTCAGCGCCAGGATTAAGCGCATAAAATTCATCCAACTTCAATTTGTACTTTTGAGATATACTGAAAGCTGTTTCTCCAGGTTGTACCAAATGATAACCAGACTCCACATTCAAATTGGCATTGGATTTATCAGGAACCACCATTTGATCGGAAGGATTGGGCATGCCACTTCCTCCTTTTCTAATCTTTAGCGTTTGTCCCAATTGGAGGCCTTCAGCAGGAAGGTTATTCGTTTTCTGAATTTCCTTGATGCCAACATTGTACGTCTTTGAAATGCCGTACAATGTCTGACCTGGCTCTACTTTGTGCATGTAATAATCTACTCCGTCAATTTTTTGAACTGGTGCGGTAATCTGAGACCACAATGCAGTTGAACAAAAAATGAAGACAATCAGTAAAAATCTCATAGCGTAAAATTAATCAAATATGCAGGACAAATACTATTCCCATTCAATTGTAGCCGGTGGTTTAGAACTAATATCATACACCACTCTATTGATTCCCTTCACTTGATTAATGATATCATTGCTCACCTTGGCCAGCAATGAATAAGGAAGATCCACCCAATCTGCTGTCATACCATCTGTGCTGGATACCGCGCGCAGTGCCACTGCTTGCTCATAAGTCCTTTCATCCCCCATAACGCCAACACTTTTCACAGGAAGCAAAATCACACCGGCTTGCCAAACCTTATCATACCATCCTTCAATCTTTAATGCATTGATAAAAATGGCATCTGCTTGTTGAAGCAAATTCACTTTTTCAGGTGTGATATCTCCCAAAATTCTGATCCCTAAACCAGGACCAGGAAAAGGATGGCGAGCCAATAAATGTTGGGCAATTCCCAAACTGGCCCCAACGCGTCTGACCTCATCTTTGAATAATGAACGCAAAGGTTCAACCACTTTCAACTTCATATAATCTGGCAAACCTCCAACGTTGTGGTGACTCTTGATGGTCTGAGATGGACCACCCGACGCGCTAACGCTTTCTATGACATCCGGATAAATAGTACCTTGTCCCAACCATTGGGCATTCTCTATTTTCTTTGATTCTTCATCAAACACGTCAATAAAAGTCTTTCCTATTGCTTTACGTTTAGCTTCCGGATCCTCTAATCCTTTCAATGCAGCGTAAAATTCATCAGCAGCTCTTACACCTTTGATGTTTAATCCCATGTGCTCATAATCCGCTAACACCTGGTCAAACTCATCCTTGCGCAACAAACCATTGTCTACAAAAATGCAATGCAAACGATCTCCGATGGCCTTGTGCAGGATCACTGCTGCCACTGTAGAATCCACTCCTCCACTCAATCCCAAAACAACATGATCATTTCCCAATTTGTTCTTTAATTCAACGATGGTCTCATCTACAAAAACCGCTGGAGTCCAATCACCTGTGCAGCCACAAACATTCATCACAAAGTTTCTTAGCAATTGCATTCCCTCAGTGCTGTGATATACCTCGGGATGGAACTGGACACCAAAATGAGATTTGCCTTTTATTTGATAACCCGCAAAACTTACATCCGCGGTGCTGCATATGATTTCTGCTTCTGAACCCGCTGATTGGATGGTGTCACCATGTGACATCCAAACTTGGCTATTCAAAGAAACACCTTGAAGCAATACATTACCTCCATCAACGTGATTCAGCAAAGCTCTGCCATACTCGCGGTGTGTAGAACGAACCACTGAACCATCATTTTGAATGGCCATTAGTTGTGCTCCATAACAAATTCCAAGAACAGGGAAATTTTGATAGATAGCTGTTAAATCAGGCATGGGGGCACCTTCCTGATGAACAGAAAAAGGACTACCAGACAAAATCACACCTTTTACTTGAGCAGAAATTTCCGGAATTTTATTCCATGGATGAATTTCACAATACACATTCAATTCACGCAAACGACGTGCAATCAATTGGGTCACCTGGGAACCAAAATCGAGAATTAAAATTTGTTGATGCATGCACAAAGGTAGTCCTTAACCGCAATACCTTAGCAAGATGAATATTGATAAATTTCAGGAATTAAAAATCGTATTAGCATCTCAATCTCCCAGAAGAAGGGAATTACTGCAATCCATGGGATTGACATTTGAATCCATTGGTTTAGACATCAATGAAGACTTCCCCAGCGATTTGAAGGAGCATGAAATTCCCGTCTATCTATCCAAAAAGAAAGCAGCCGCATTGGAGAATCAATATGATCAAAATACCATCATCATTACTGCAGACACAATAGTCTGGCACAACTCTGAAGCGCTGAATAAACCAGTGAACAGAAATGAGGCCATCAACATGTTGAAACAACTCAATGGGCAATGGCATACCGTTTACACTGGAGTCACCCTACAACAAGGAAATCGAAGCATCTCCCAATGGGACAGTACTGAAGTGAAATTTGCAGAACTCGAGGAGCAGTGGATTAACTATTACGTTGACCATTTTCACCCGATGGACAAAGCTGGCAGTTATGGGGCGCAAGACTTTTGGGGATTGATAGCCATTGAGGAACTCAAAGGCTCTTATTACAATGTGATGGGGCTGCCCACCCATTTAATTTTTCAAATGCTTGACGAGATTACGCAAAGAGAAGGATAAAGCCAATGGTGGCCAATATCATCCAAATTTTCATCAAGCGGGCAATGCGTTTGTAATCTGCGGGATTTTTAGCAATCCAAACAGGAAACCAACCTACCACACCGGGACCCGCCATGAGCAAAAGAGCCAATTTATTTTGATCTTCCAATATCATAAAATGGAATAATATCACACAAAGCAAAAGCGTGATCCAAGACCATTTCACCAATTGAGCTGCTGGAGCTACACCCTTTGCTAATGCGATACTGCTGTATTGACCAACAGCATCCCCCTCCACATCTTGAATATCCTTGATAACCTCTCTCATCCAATTGGAACAGAAAGAAAAAAACACCATTGCCCATATTAAAAAATCTTTTTGTGGTTGGGCTACATCCATCAATGCCCACCATGGTAAAATGGCCACCACAGCCGCCACCAATATATTGCCCCAAATCATGGTTCGCTTAAAAAATGGCGTGTAAATCAACAACCCGACTACCAATACCAATGCGGAAATCCAATAAAAATGATTTTGATAGTAGTAACCAAGTACAAATGACAAGACCATCGCGAGTGCACTGAGAATAACATGAACCAAAATGGCTCGCTTACCTGCAATGTGAACACCCACCACTTGCTCATGTGGCTTGTTGATGGCGTCCGCCTTTTGGTCAAAATAATCATTGATTACATAACCGCTTGCCGCAATTAACGTCAGCGCTATGGCTTTTAATACAACCAAAAAACCTTCAAAACTGATCAACACGATAGTCGGATTAACCAATACAGGCATAACCAAAACGGTAAAACCTATGATTATCAAATTAATAGGACGTACTATTCGTAAATAATTCAACATGTTGATGAAATCATGAACAAATTAAACCCAAAATTGCTTGCAAGGCTTACTTTTGCAACGCGAAAAATTTGTGGGTATGGAAGAAATGGCAACCAAAAAAATATTGATTCTCGGCAAGCACCAGTACATGGTGGATAATATCCAATCTATTTTGGAAAAAGGCGGATTCTCTGTAGTTGGCTATGCTGCTGTTGATCAAATCTTGGAAGAATACCAATCAGAAACTTTGGATATGATTGTATTCACAGGGGCAGTCAGTCCATCTGATGAAAGCGATTTAATCCAATGGAAAAACGAGAAATTTCCAGCAGCCATGATCTTTGAACACCACGGCGGTCCTGCTACAGTTTTAGAAGAAGTTCAAGCCAAATTTTCAGCCCAATAAACTTTTAGAAGGAATTACTTCAGCTTTTCCATCCCTCCAAATGGCATAGGTAAAACCGGGATGCACACTATATGCGCCAACTTCTCCTTGAATATTGCAAGCTAAAAAACAAGCTTGGTAATCAGCAACTTTCAATATGTGTTCATTGATTTTCACTAATCTTTTAATGGCTTCCTCGCAAGCAGCTTGAGGGTGCATTCCTTGTCGCATCAATTCAACAATCAAAAAAGATGAGCAAGACCGCAGGATGGTTTCTCCCAAACCTGTTGCAGTGGCAGCACCCACTTCATTATCCAAGTACAATCCAGATCCGATAATCGGTGAGTCCCCTACACGACCGCGCATCTTAAAGGCCAATCCACTTGTAGTACACGCCCCACCAAGATCTCCTTGTCCATCCATAGCCAAAATTCCAATGGTATCATGGTTCTCAATGTTGATGATGGGTTTGTATTCACTTTTCACCAACCATTCTTTCCAAGCTTTTACTGCTTCTGGATTTTTATAAGTATCTCTTTCGAATCCATTGCTCAAAGCAAATTGTTGGGCTCCTTCTCCCACCAGGACAACATGAGGTGTTTTTTCCATGATGGCTCGCGCAACAGAAACTGGGTGTTTGATTTGTTCTAAAAAACAAACCGATCCAGCCTTCCCCTCATGGTCCATAATACAAGCATCCAACGTGGTGTGGCCTTCTCGATCGGGAAAACCTCCTAAACCAATGGACAATTCACTCAAATCATCCTCCATTCTTCTTCCTGCAGCTTCCACCATATCCACGGCTTTACCGCCTCTTGCAAAATTCTCTGCTGCAGCCTCATTGGCTTTTAAACCAAAATTCCAAGTGCTGATTACCAATCCCTTCTTATAGCGTTCACCGCTGAATTTTGGTTTGCGGTGATCACCGCTGAAACTTAAAAAAGGAAGCGCTCCCAGTGCTGGAAGCGCTTTCAAAAAATTTCTTCTTGTCTTCATTAGTGTATACAAAGTTGAAGGCTTTGAACGCCATAGGCATGCTTGATTTGAACAATGTACATACCTGCAGGAATTGCATCCGAATTGAAAAAAACTTGCTTCTCACCGATTGGCGCAGGGCCATTGAAAAGATTGGAAACCGCTCTCCCTGTCATGTCCAAAAGATCCACTTGATAATGACTCACAAATGGAGAATTCCATCGCAAACAAGTCATAGCAGATGCTGGATTGGGAAACAATTTGGTCTCAATCACTGGCATCATTTCCACAATGGCATTTACACCAACCACATTAAAATCCCAATATCCCGCCGGAGCGGTGATGGGACGCACTTGTACTTTGCCTGAAACAGACTCTCCTTGCACATAATACTGTAACGTTGATCCAATGGTTTGCGCAGGAATGGAAGCCTGCCAATTTCCATTTCCAATATTGACCATGACAACTTCATTGTAAGTTGTACTTCCTGACAACCTCCAATACAGCTTAGCACTGGCAATACCTGAACGGTGCGCCAAATAAGCGGTGACCACATAAGGATCTTGGTCATTGTCCGTATCGGGAAGCGACTGATGCGTAATCAACATGGGATCTTCCACCCCTACACTGTGCGTTATGCAATGAATCGCACCACTCTGACTTATGATGTTTGATGTATTATTGTCACAATCAATCCCTACAATATTGTATCCAGGCATGGCCTCACCCCAAATACGCAACGCAGTAGTATCCACCTGTTCACGGTAAGTAGGCAAAATGATAGTCTTGTTCACAAAAACCGCATTGGTAAAAGTTCTATAAGACGATCCCGTGCTTGGCCAACCGCCTGTTGCAGAACTCGGCATAGGGATGCGGACAATGTGGTATGGTGTTCCCCAAACAGAATTGTAATTGCTCAATACATATTCAATATTGGCATTAATCTGAGGACCATCTGAAACTCCATCGGGATATTCACCCACCAACAAAGTTTCTTCATCCAACAATTTCATGTGCATGTCAATGTGGTGAATGCCATCGTAAGGCAAGGTTCCCATTTTGATGTAACGATCAATGCCTAAATAGTCGTTAACAATTCCATCAATTTGACTTTCTGTTTTGGCCGATACTCCGTAAGGATTTCCTGCTATGTTTTCCTCTAAAATCAATTCAGAAGCGAAGGCTGTTCCTAAACCATCTACCATCCAATTGCCTCCCGTATTTACCAAATCATTGGGTGCTTGTGTCATGGTATGAATGGGAATTCCCAATTCATTGGCAATACACTCAGGAGAAGCATCATCATTGGGACGGGTTGGTCTGTTGTAAATCCAATCCACTAAAACCAGGCTATCTACTTCATTTTTATACACTGTATTCCCTGCGTAATCGCGCATCCAAATCGAATCAAAATTGCATTGCAAAATGGTTACGTTATTCAAATCTGTCAAAGCTGTACCACCCTGGGTAGACAACAAATAATCTTGTGTGGCTTGCACATCTTCAGACAAAATAATCACACGGGTTTCCAATTTGGCCGCGGCAACAATGGATTTAAGAATATTGGTATATCCAGTCCAAGCGATGGTTAAACACTGTATCTCTTCCCATTCGGCAGCGCTGCGCACATAACTTCCCACCGGAGGTGTTGTAATGCCATTGGGCAAAACAACAGGGTTTACTTCCCCGTTCTTTACCATTTGCCACTCCAAATCGGTAAATCCGTTCGGTAATTGTTGTGCAAAAAAGACTTGGGTCAACCCCAAAGTAATGAGCCACGCGGACAAGAATAATTTCTTCATTTTCAAAAAATACTTTTAGTAAATATAATCCAAAGTGTTTTGTACAAAAGGTTCAATGTACAAGCTATCAAAATATTGCAAAGGACCAGAAGGACCATTGGAGTTGATCTGGTATTTCAAATACCTTCCTCCAGGCGCATAACAAGTTTTACTTAACTCTTCTAACCCATCAACATGAAATACGCCCATATCGTCGCAGTTGCATTGTGGATGACTAGAGAATACCTGTAAATCAATACTCGCTGAAACATCTGTTGTTTTTAAATACACCAATACAGAGGACATCGGGGTGAGCACGGTTTGCTTTTCGAGAACCTCTCCAACAGAGAACTCATCGGGATTGATGGTGATAATCTCTGTAAAATATTGTGAGCGCACCACCTCCAATTGAAGCGATGCATAGCTATCTCTTTCAAAATGCAAATTGGCATTACCTGCCCCGTCTGTGGTGGCTGAAGCAATATCAGACCAAACATCGCTGTAAACACCCGAAGACAATTTCTTTCCTTGCAATTTTACTTCTGCACCAGAAAGATTGGACATGCCCAAATCTTCCTTAACATTCAAGTTCAACTCCCAGTGATTGTCTTTGTCCTTGCATGAGAATAAGGCAACACATGTAACTAATATCAAAAGCAATTTTTTCATTTCACCTTGGATTTAAAATGATCATAAAAACTCAATACACGGTGTACAAAATGATAGGTCTCATGGCACCTGCAATAACCACTTTTCACACCGGGTAAAGTATAATACTCTTTTTGCGCTTTCAGCAACAAGTCATTTTCCACATGATTAAACCAAAGTGAATCTGGCGTTTCGTTGTGTTTCGCAATTTCAATGGCGTCCAACACATGCCCCAAACCCGCATTGTATGCCGCTAAGACAAATTTGATTCGTTCTTCCTTGTTCTTCACCCGCTTGCGCAGTGACTTGTCCAATTGTTCTATTAAAAGCGCTCCTGCTTGTATATTTCCAGCCACAGAATCAGTGCTATCGCATCCATACTTCAATGCTGTTTCAGGCATCAACTGCATCAAACCAAAAGCACCATGGCGAGATACTACTGACGGATCAAAATTGGACTCCTGATAACAAAGTGCTGCCATCAATCGCCAATCCCATTCTATGGACTTAGCAGCGTCTTTAAAATACCCATCGTATTCAGAAATTTGATTCCCTTTGATTTTGGGCATTGTTACATCAGAATGAAACAACGCTACATGGGTAGTATTGGATTTGAAATAGGCTTTGCGCAAATCTTTGATCAGCCACTGCACCCTTTCTTTGGATAACCATTCATTAATTTTGTCCTTTAAAACAACAGAATTCTTTCTCACCACCCAAGCAATAGGTTCTGGAACAGTGATCGATAAATCATACTGAATATTGGGGTAATCCTCACTTAAGATACCGGCCAAGCTGGCATCGGTCACTGTAGCTTCGAGTTTACCTTCCGCCACCAATCGAACCAAATCATCCGTTGAGTATTTTCCTGGCGCCGTCAATATGTTCCAAGTTTTGCCAGCCTGTTTCTCCATCTCCTTTAATCGACTATAAAAGGTTGAATAGGCATGCACGCTGATGGCCAAAGAATCCATAGCTGAGGTGTCGGATAGACAAGGGTATTTCTCCGTCAAATCCGTTGATGCCCATCGCTGAACCAAAACCTGTTTGGTTGTATAAAGCGGTTTGCAAAATGAAACAATCGAATCTCGAACAGCGGTCTGTGTGATGTTGGAGGCAATGATATCCGCTCTACCATCGTTCAAGTATTGAAACATGGAATCCACATCATCCATTACTTTAAAAACGGGCGTGATTTGATTGGCTTCACAAAAGGTTTTGATGAGCTCATAATCGAAACCCTTTTTCTCATCGCGGTATTCAAAATAAGTGGATGCACTGTTTTCTATCAATACGATGAGCGTGTCCTTGGCGACAATCTGATCCCAATCGCGCAAGAAAACAGACTTGCTTTTTTCTTTGCAAGCCGTCGTCAATAAAAAGATTAGGGCAATACCAATGGACCACAATGGTTTCATGCCTCTAAGGTAACGCTTTTCTCCATGAAAGTTTGCGTATTTTTACCGCTGACTTATGACATTGATAAAATCTATTTCAGGAATTCGCGGCACCATTGGTGGGATGCCCGGAGACAACTTGACCCCTTTGGATGTGGTCAAATTTGCATCTGCTTTTTGTGCAGTGCATCAAGATAAATTGAACAAAAAAGACATCACCATTGTACTTGGACGTGATGCCCGCATATCTGGTGAAATGATCGCCACCTTGGCTGCTCAAACGCTGGTGGGCATGGGTGCCAAAGTCATTGACTTGGGATTGAGCACAACGCCTACTGTTGAAATGGCTGTTACGCATTACAAAGCTGATGCGGGAATTATCCTTACCGCCAGTCACAATCCTGCCCAATGGAATGCATTAAAATTATTGAACAACAAAGGCGAGTTCATCTCAGCTGCCTTGGGACAACAAGTGTTGGACTGGGCCGAAAAAGGAGTAAACTATGCCTCCGTGGATGCATTGGGTTCGATTGAAAAACAATCGGATTGGTCGTACCACCTCAATGCGATATTGGAACACCCCTTGGTCAACGTTCCAGCTGTAGCCGCGAAGAAAATCAAAGTAGTTGTGGATGGCATAAACTCATCCGGATCTTTGTTCATTCCCGAACTCTTGCGCGCCATGGGTGTTGAGGACATCATCGTTTTGAATGCAGAACCCAACGGACACTTTGCCCACAATCCAGAGCCGCTTGCAGAGCACTTAGTAGAAACTTGCAAAGTGATACAAGCCGAAGGAGCAGACATGGGTATTGTGGTTGATCCAGATGTGGATCGCTTGGCTTTCATTGATGAAAATGGTGTTTTGTTTGGAGAAGAATATACGTTGGTAGCCATCTCTGATTATGTCTTAAAACACAAAAAAGGAAATACCGTTTCTAACCTCAGCTCTACCCGTGCCTTGCGTGATGTAACGGTTAAACACGGAGGCGAATACCATGCTTCGGCTGTTGGCGAGGTGAATGTTGTTGAGAAAATGAAAGCGGTCAACGCCGTGATTGGCGGAGAGGGAAATGGTGGCATCATTGTTCCTGAGTTGCATTACGGACGTGATGCATTGATTGGCATTGCACTGTTCTTGTCCCACTATGCTGAAGTCAATGTGAGTCTATCTGCTTTGAAACAAACCTACCCAGCCTATTATATGGGCAAGAAAAAAGTAGATTTGGATCCCAGCAAACCATCAGATTATATATTGGCTGCTTTGACAACAAAGTTTGCCCATGAAAATACCAACACCATTGACGGACTAAAAATTGACTTTCCGGACTACTGGGTGCATTTGCGCCGCAGCAACACGGAGCCCATCATTCGCATATACACCGAGGCAGGAAGTCAAGAAATGGCCGATGCCATGGCCGATCAATGGATCAAAGAAATCAATGACATTTCGATTGCATGAAAAGTATTTATTTAGACAACGCGGCCACCACTCCATTGGCGCCAGAAGTATTTGAAGCCATGACACCTTACTTGAGGGATCACTATGGCAATCCTTCTTCCAGTCACCATTTGGGGCGCGTTACCAAGTCGGCCATTGAAACAGCACGCCGCACCATTGCCAAAAATTTGAACTGCCAACCCGGAGAAATTTATTTCACCAGCGGAGGAACAGAGGCTGATAATTTGGCCATGCATGCCGCCATTCGCGACCTGGGATGTCAGCACATCATTACCACTCCCATTGAACACAGTGCCATTGTTAAAACAGCGGAGTTGTTGGATCAACAGGGAAAAGCAAAATTGCATTTTGTTGACTTAACAGACAACGGCAGTGTCAACTTGGAACACTTGGAAACCTTGGTGCAAAACAACGCCAACAGTTATGTCACGTTGATGCATGGCAACAATGAGATAGCCAATCTATTGCCCTTAGCGGAAGTAGCGGAGATATGCAAAAAGTACAATGCCATTTTCCACAGTGACACCGTTCAAACCATGGGGCATTATGCCTTTGACTTGCAAAAGACACCCGTGATGATGTTGAATGCAGCGGCGCACAAATTCCACGGACCGAAGGGAGTAGGATTCATCTACATCAACAAAAGTTTGAAGCTCAACGCCGTTATTACAGGCGGAGGACAGGAGCGTGGATTGCGTGGCGGCACGGAAAATATTTCGGGCATCATTGGCATGACCAAGGCCTTAGAATTGGCTTATACCCATTTGGAGGAGCACCAGCAGCACATCAGTTCGATGAAGCAATACATGAAGAGCAGATTGCAGGAGCAATTTCCCAATATTGTATTTAATGGCAACAGCGCAGCAGAGGATAGTTTGTACACCGTATTGAATTGCACCTTCCCTGCACACAGCAACAGCGATATGTTTTTGTTCTTGTTGGATTTGGAGGGGATTTGCGCATCGGGCGGCAGTGCTTGCAGCAGTGGCGCCACCAAGGGATCACATGTCCTCACGGCCATTGATGCTTTGAGACCGGGACAAGCGAGTGTAAGATTTTCATTTGGTCGCTACACCACCAAGGAAGAGATTGATGAGACGATGGGGATTTTGGTGCGGTTGATGGGGTAACAAAAATCTCGGACTAAAAAACATTAACGCAAAGAGCACAGAGAAGGCCCAGAGCACGCGAAGTAAACATTAAAAATCATATTGTTTCCCTTGCGACCTTTGCGAAAACTTTGCGAGCATGGCGTTTAAAATGTATTAACGCAAATAGCGAAGCATCGCTACACAGAGAAGGCGCAGAGCACGCGAAGTAGACACTAAAAACATATTGTTTCACTTGCGTCCTTTGCGAAAAGTTTGCGAGCATGGCGTTTAAAATGTATTAACGCAAATAGCGAAGCATCGCTACACAGAGAAGGCGCAGAGCACGCGAAGTAGACACTAAAACCATATTGTTTCACTTGCGTCCATTGCGAAAAACTTTGCGTAGCGACGCCTCGCTAATTGCGTTAAAACACAACTCATAAAACAAATTCAAATCAACTTTCTTTATCTTAGCTAACATGAAACCCATTCAAGTTCAAACCAAAGACAATTGGAAATTGGTTGTTTTTTTTGACAATAAAAACAGCAAGGAAATTGACTACAGATTTCTGTTGGATTACCCACCTTTTGAAAAGCTCAAGGATCAAACATTTTTCAATCAAGCCTTCATTCACCATGACACTGTATGTTGGCCGGACAATATCGATTTGAATCCGGATTGGTTGGAAGGGTGATTAATCACTATCATCACAGAAGTAAAAAGGCCCGAATCCTTCAGGAAAAATTCCATCTCATACCATTCAATTCCAACTGAAGAAATATTGTTGAATAGTAAATAAAAGAAATTCATTGATTCATGGCTCTTTATTGGACACCAACTGAAAATACACTATTTTGGTGAAATGAAACACCCCATCCTCCTCATTCTGATTTTGTACTCTACTACCATTTTTGCACAGCAGAAGCACAAGGTTCAGGGAACATATTCCATGGTGATGAATAGACAAATGAGCATGGAAGTGGCTGAGCAACGCTGCATTGAGCAAGCGCGTTTGAAGGCCATTGGCGAGGCCTTTGGTTACCGCGTTTCAGAAGTAACCATCAATCAAGTCAAAGAGACCAATCGTGTCATGTCGGATGATTTTCAAACCATCGCACAGACGCAGGTGCAAGGAGAATGGATTGCAGATTTGGAAAAGCCCAATATCAGTTGGTCATGTCAAAACAATGAACTTCATGTGAGCGCAACTGTTAAGGGAGAAGCCATGGGCTTTCCCGATGGAGGGAAATTGCAATGGTCATTGAACACCTGCGCCTACCCTGATTGCGCCAGTCCTAATACCCAATTCAAGCATGAAAACAATTTGTATCTGCAAATGAAATCCTCTGAATCAGGATTTGTCAATGTGTATTACTGGGATCATCATTTGCATAAAATGTTCCGCTTGTTTCCTGCTTCGCAATACAATGAAATGAAAGGGGTAAAAATCAAAGCCGATCAAAGTTATGTGTTTTTTAAAAATCCATCTCCCTTTCCAGAACATCCCAACATGTTGGAATTGCAACTGACCATCAGCAATGAAAAAGACCAAAGTCAAACGGATGAGATTATTGTTATTTATAGCAAAAAGGAAATTCAAAAACCTCTGTTAACCATGGAATCGGGATTGTTCGGGATTGATGAAAAGGCTTTTATTCAATGGAAAAGCGGGATTTATTCCAAGGATAATTTGGTGGATGTGCAGAGTATTCCGGTAACGATTGTGAGGTAACCACCCCGTCCCGACGGCTTCGCTCGTCGTGACACCCCTCCTTTCTGCTGCGCAGTAGGAGGGGAAATTCTCTTGCGTCCTTTGCGAAAACTTTGTGAGCATGGCGTTAAAAATGTATTAACGCAGAGAACACGAAGAAGGCGCAAAGCGCGCGAAGAGGTTGATGCATTCAATGAAATTTATTCATGCAAAAACTCATTTCACCCAACCCCAAGACTTTACATTGGCTTCCAATTCATCTTTTATACTGGCCATTTTCTCGCTCTTCAGTGAATTAACTTTTGGAGAACTCTCCATAACAAGTTGTAATTCTTTTGTTAGCTCATTATCTGGAAGATTTTTGATTTTCTTCATATCACAAATTTACTTTTTTCTGAACATAAAACACAATCTCATCGTTATTTCTTTCTAAAATGTTGATGATATAAGCAGAAACCAACTTGGCTCGATGCATTTGAATATATCGCAAATACAATTTATTTCTTCCCATTGAATTTCCTGAAAACACCACAATATGCTCCGGAAATCTATTCAAGTGATGTTCTACGCACCAAGCCACAGTCCATAGAACTACTCTAACATCTCCGTTATTCGATATTGATTGATCGCATAGTTCGCCCTTCTCAGGAATATAATCCAATAGGCAAAGGTTAAAAAGAAAGTCACCCAAAGGCTGGAACTGAATACATTTGATGATGGATCTTTTTCCAGTGCTTACAAACCAATATTGATACAATTCGCTTTCCTGATAACTCACAGGATAATGTTCTTCCATCGTGCAAAGAGAATACTCACCACTTGCATTTACAAGAAACATATAAGGTCGCATAATTCCTTTATGCGCATTCAATGATTAAAGAAAACCAACCTGGTGAACGGCCATTACTCGTGAACAGCACATGGCAAATATTGCATTTAATGATCTATTCTCTTCTCCTCCTTCGGAACCAGAAACAATAAGAAGAATCCCAGAATAAAAAACACCACTAAGGCCAAAATGCTTGCGCGCATGGTGCCAAAGGTGCCTTCTAAAAATCCAAAGGAAAACAAGCCAATGATCAATCCGAGTTTCTCTGTCACATCGTAAAAACTAAAATAAGATGCCGTGTCATCTGTCTTGGGTAAGAACTTAGAATACGTACTTCTCGCCAAACTCTGCGTACCGCCCATGATAAAACCAATCACGCCAGCTGCTATATAAAATGTCACCACTTCTGTTACACCAAAATATGCATAAGCACATACTCCGACCCAAATCAACAACGCCATCATCAACATGGGAATATTGCCCAATTTCTTGGAACCCCATGAGAACAGCATCGCACCGGGAATCGCGATTAACTGCACCAATACAATGGCTACAATCAATTGAGACGAATCCAAATTGATCTCCTTCTCTCCAAAAAATGCCGCCATCTGCATGATGGTTTGTATGCCCATCGAAAAAACAAAAAAAGCGACCAAATATCTCTTCAAAGATTTTATCTCCTTCATCTGTTCCCACACTTTGCGCAACTCATTGAATCCTTTTTTCCATGAGGCGCTTGCATCTTGCTGATGAATCACCTCTTCCTTCAGATGATAAAAAGTAATCTGCGCAAATCCCGCCCACCAAATACCTACACTCACAAAACTCCATCGGGCACTCATGCCAAATCCTTTGATGGCAATCAAATTCATGATCAATAAACTGACGCTACCGATATATCCCAATGAATAGGCCTTTGCACTGACCTTGTCTTGCTCATCTTTATCGGCAATTTGCGGTAAGAAAGAATTGGCAAAAGCATAAGAGCACCAAAATCCAATACACGCCAACATGATGCTTACAAAGGACAATTCCAAATGTGCAGGATCAAAAAAGTACAAGGACGCACATGAAGCCGCTCCGATGTAACAAAAAATCTGAAGAAAACGCTTTCGCATGTGATAGTAATCCGCAATGCCTGACAACAACGGAACCAAGACGCTCACACAAGCCAATGAAAAAGCCAAAGCATAAGACAAGGCTTCTGTATTCTTCAAAGTACATCCAAAAAAATGAACTTTATCATCGATGATGTCTCCATTGGTGTTGCGCACCGATGTAACTGCACCATAAAAAATGGGGAAAATGGCGGAGCTGATGACCAAGTTGTAAGTAGAATTGGCCCAATCATACATGCCCCAGGCATTTTGAATTTTCTTGCGTTGATTCATAGTTGAAATGTAATCATTTAACCCACGACTATCTTACTTTTGTCCAAAGAAAATTTGAACATGACACCGTCATTTGACATCATCATTGTAGGAGGAGGAATTGTAGGCGCTGCAACCTTCTACAAAATGCAACGCCGCTTCCCTAACTTTGATATTTTATTGATCGAAAAAGAAAATCGTTTGGCCGATCACCAAACAGGGAACAATAGCGGTGTCATACACAGCGGCATCTACTACAAACCTGGATCTTTGAAAGCCGTCAACTGCGTCAATGGCAGAAGGGAATTGGTGGATTTTGCCAAACAATACAACGTCCCTCACGATGTTTGCGGCAAACTCATCGTTGCAGCCGACGCATCTGAATTGCCCTTCTTGGAAAAAATATACCAACACGGTGTGGCCAATGGTATTGAAGCAATGCAGCGCGTGAACCCCAATCAAATTCGTGAGATTGAACCACACGTCAAAGGGATTGACGGTGTGCATGTAGGCTGCACTGGAATCATTGATTTTAGAAGAGCTACAGAGGTAATGTGCGAATTGGGCGTTGGCATGAACAACAACAGCAAGGTCAATCTTGGTGAAGAGGTTATAGGTTTTGAAAGAGACGGAGGTTTTACCAAAGTAAAATCATCCAAAGGTGAATACCAATGCAAATACTTGATTGTCTGCGGAGGATTGCAAGCGGATCGTTTGGCCAAAAAAGACGGTGTGGATCTGAAAGAAAAAGTAGTTGGTTTCCGTGGTGATTATTATGAATTGGCCGATCACGCCAAACACAAGGTGAAACATTTGATCTACCCTGTACCTAATCCAGAGTTCCCTTTCTTAGGCGTGCATTTTACCAGAATGACGGACGGTTCTATTGAGTGCGGACCGAACGCTGTTTTCACCTTCAAACGAGAAGGATATGGCAAAACAGATTTCAGCTTGCGCGACACCATTGATGCCCTTTCCTACATTGGAACATGGCGTTTGTTCATGGGCAACATGAAATACGGATTGGACGAATACAGAAGAGCATTCTCAAAAAGATTATTCTTGAAAACCTTGCAACGCTTGATTCCTGATTTGACCATGGAAGACATTGTACCAGGACGTGCAGGAGTTCGTGCATTGCTATTGAGCGAAGATGGTGATACGCGTGATGACTTTAGAATTGAATACACGGACCACAGCATCCATGTTCTCAATGCGCCTTCTCCCGCGGCTACTGCGTCTTTGGCCATCGGGGAAGACATTGCAGAAATGGCGGTAAAACATTTTGGATTGATTTAAAACACAACAATATGAACTTAGCAGATCAAATCAACGAGGATATCAAAACAGCCATGAAAGGCGGTGACAAGGAAAAACTAATGGCCTTGCGCGATATCAAATCAAAAATATTATTGGAGGCAACCAAGGAAGGATCTTCTGAAGTAACGGATGACAAAGTCATGTCTATCTTGACCAAACTCAACAAGCAACGCATGGAGAGTATTGAGATTTTCAAGGCACAAGGTCGTGAGGATTTGGTAGATGAAGAACAAAAGCAAGCAGCAGTCATTCAAGCTTATTTGCCTCAACCGATGAGTGCTGAGGAATTGGAAAAAGCCGTTAAAGAAATCATTGCACAAGTTGGAGCTACAGGACCAGGTGATATGGGAAAAGTAATGGGTGTTGCCTCTAAATCTTTGACCGGAAAAGCAGATGGAAAAGCCATCAGTGAAATGGTAAAAGCCTGCTTGGCTCCCTAATTTTATTTTGTACCAAACAACAACATCCACGACTTACTGTCGTGGATTTTTTTTATCTCTTCTTCACGTGCCGCCATGAGAGCATCGTGCATGGCGACATAGGATTCATCTGTCAACAACTGAACTTCATCTAAAACCTCTTCCAAGCCTTTCTCAGAACGATCAAAATTCCAACCCCAACCTTTGCTCTTTAAATTGATCCAAGGTGTACCTACTGCCACTACCACTGGCAACCCAATAAATAGAGCCTCAGCAATGGCATGACCGTAATTCTCACCACGTGTCGGCGCAAACAAAAAATCGCTTTTTAGCATCCAATTCGTGACTTCACAAGGTGGAACATCGCCTATCCATTGGATGCTCTTATTGTTATTTAATGCAATACAGGACTCTACCTTTTTCTGATAACCTTTGTCAGATGCTGAACCTATAATGGTCAATTCAGCGGTTGAAGACAGGGGGTGATGCACCCACCACTCTAAACCTTCCAAAACGCCTTTCTCTTCGCTGAGTCTATTGACCATCAACCAACGGTTGCCTTTAGAAACCGGCCGCTCTTTGATTGGCGAAAGCGTTGGTAGATTTTCTGTGATTGAAACCTTTGCTTCATTTCCAAACTGCTGCAGGATGTACTTTACCTCTTCGGTGCTTGTCGCTTGCCAATGCAGGTTCTTGATCCAACCCATCCATTTAATAACGGTTAGAAACAATCGCTTCTTGACCTGCTTGATCCTCATCGCATTGGGGTGGAGCATGCCACGCGGAGCCAAGACCACTTTTCCCTTAAACTTCAAATTCCTCGCAGTCAAAATAGGTCGCCACGTAAAAGTCCAAGAAAACATCGAATTCAAATACAAAACCTCTGGATTCACCTCAGTGATCAATTGAGTGAAACATTCATTGGACAATCCATCGGATGCATACCACACTTTGACATTTTCTGAAAAATCAATCCAACAATCGGATGTAATTTGAGCATAGGGTTGATCATCTCCCCAATCTTTATTGGTGGTAACGATATAAAATTCAAATGGCAGGATTTCTACCATGTTCTGGATAGAGCGTATGGGACCTCCAGCTTTATAACCTGGAGCAAACCATTCGGTCAATATGAGTAATTTACCATTCAATTTTATTCTCCTCCATCCAATAAGCAAGTACAATCCAATGCCAAAAATAATTCCAAGGATAGCTATCATCACCGTTGATAAAACCTTCCCATTTTGTTTTTAAGGACAACTCCATCAGTTGCGGTTGATCCGCAATCCCATTCAAGTAATTTGTACAAAAGTCTTTCAAAGGTCCTTTCATCCAAAGTTTCCATGGAAAGGTAAATCCTTTCTTCTTACGATTATAAATACTTTCAGGTATAAGATCCTTGCATGAATCGATAAGCAACTGCTTAGGGAATTTACCCCGCTTCAATGCATCTGGCAGGGCAATTACCTTCTCCACCAATTGATAATCTATCAAGGGAACCCGCACTTCCAACGTACTGGCCATGCTCATTTGATCAGCATCGCGCAGCAAAACATGTTGCATATATGATTTCATCTCCGCAATAGACAAACTGCGCATCAAGTGCGTTTGGGGTGACTCCGACCAAAAAGTTGCATCAAAAGGTAACGGAGATGTCTTGGGCAAAATACTCCGATCCAAAGCGTACAAAAACGAATTGGACCAATTCCCTTTAGACACCATCGTCTGAATCTTTTCTTGCTGAATCACATTCCAACATTTTTTGACCAAAGAAAACCCAGGAATGTTTTTCAATTGAGGCAAAAACCTCCGCCAAATGGCAGACCGACAAAGCCTTTCAAAAATGGGATACCCTCCAAACAACTCGTCCCCTCCCAACCCTGAAAGCGCCATCTTAACGCCCTGTGCACGGGTGACTTTGGAAACAACAAAACTATTTACGCCATCCAATGAAGGATGATCCATGGCCTTCAAAGCAGGCTCAATATTCTTTAAGAAATCTTCTGGTGAAAGAACCAAACGAGTATGATCTGTTTTGTATTGCAATGCAATTAAACTTGAAAACTCACTCTCATCAAACTCAGCTTCGTTGAATGCAATAGAAAAAGTCTTAATGGGTCGCGGAGACATCTTTGCCATCAAGGCTACTACAATCGAAGAATCTACTCCACCTGATAAAAAAGCACCAAAATCTACATCTGCGCGCATGCGCCAAGCGATACTTCGCTCCAGTTCCTGCCTGACCATTTTTTGAGCGGCTACAGCAGAAGTCTCATCCAATGGTTGAATGTTATTCAAACTCCAATATTCTTCGATGTACACCTCTCCATCTTTGGTCACAAGCATCCTATGCCCTGGTGGCAAGGACATAACACCCTTAACCAATGTATGAGGATTCCACACTGTCTGATAAACCTGGTAAGTGAGCAATGCCGATTCATTCAATTTTCGCGGAACCCAATCAGAAGCCAAAATAGATCTGATTTCTGAAGCAAAAAGAAACGAACCATCTATGGTACTATAATACAAAGGCTTTTCTCCGAGACGATCACGGAACAGATACAATTCTTGTGCGTTTTTATCCCATAAAGAAATGGCAAACATGCCGTTCAAATGTTGAACGAAATCCAAACCATGCTTCAGATATGCAGCTATGATCACCTCAGTATCAGAATTGGTTTTGAAAGAATAGAAAGACGACAATTCAGCTTTCAATTCAATATAATTGTAAATCTCGCCATTGAATACCACCACGACATTTTCATCAGATGAAAACATCGGCTGATGACCATCCAATGAGGTATCAATAATAGAAAGACGCTGATGTCCCAGAGAAATACAATCATCGTGAAAAACGCCACAATCATCATTGCCCCGATGCAATATCGCACCCATCATCTTGCGTAAGGGAATCTCACGATTACTTTCCTGCGACAGCCTTTGAACAATTCCGACTATTCCGCACATGATCTGTCACTAATTATTTTATTGGCCACCGAGGACCATGATTCTAATACTACCAATCTTGCCAACATTTTGCTGTGATGCGACATCGCTTGCCTTTGTTCAGGAGACAATTGACTGAACTTCATTATGCCCTGAAATAATGCTGACAAATCGCCTTGAACAAAGACCCATCCATTCTTTCCATTTTTCAGAAAAGCATCTGCGGAACCGACAGCATCAGAAACCAACAAAGGCAAGCCAGCAAAAGCTGCCTCGTGAACAACCACACCCCACGGTTCATACAAAGATGGCAATACAAAAAGATCCATTTTTTGAAAAAGCAAAGCCAAATCTTTAGGCTGAACAAAACCGTGATAAATGATATTTTCGTGTAAAGGACATTCATCTTTTAATGGACCTGTCCCACAAACGTGCAAATGCCAATCCAATGAAGGGTTACCCTCTATGGTTTCAATGAATCGCTGAATCAATGGGACAATCCCCTTTTCGAGTATCAACCTACCAGCAAAAACAATATTCAACGTAGTATCATTATCTGATCGATTCAATTTTGGCTGATCAAAAAGCAATTGATCACCAACATAAAAATGATCAAAAATTTTATTAGACTTAAAATACAATTTATCAGCTAATACTCGTTGTCGTAATCCTGGCACCCAGGCTGAGTCAAAATACCGGATGATTTTTAAGTACAACCAAAATCTACCCAAATGCATTTTCCAAGAAGCTTTCCACTGTGTATCGAACAAAATGGTTTTTGGAATACTGCGATGTTCTTTGATGATTCCATTGTATTCACTGTCTCCCCATCCGGCGACAAAGAGATGTTGCGTCTCTGTCCAAAATTTTTCTTGATTGTATTTCTGAAAAAATTCTGATTTCTTCACCCATTGTATATTAGCATTCATTTGCCATTGAAATGGTGCATCTTGATTGGTTGGCCAAAATACCACCCAAACTTCACCATGGAAATCCTTTCTCCAATTTTGAATACAGGATACAAAATACCCCGACAATTCACGAATCAGAAAAACAACTTTTCTAGACATTGGGTTTGAACTTGAATTCTTTTATTTCTGGAATTTTCTCTTCTTTATTCTTCTTCTTTGAATAATAATACAACCACATGAACAGTGGAAAACCACAATAATAGTAATTACCCTGACGGAGCAACTGAAGGGATATAATAAGGAAACAAGCGTTATTGATAATCCAATATTCATCATCAATAGCAAAAGGTTTGATTAACCAATTTAAAACAAAAAATAGCCCAAAGAGTATCAAACCAGCAAGTCCGGTTTCTGACATTAAGCGCAAAGCCATTGAATTAGCATCAGCTTTGTTGAATTCAATATCGACCACACCTTGCATGTTGGTTAGCGAATAATTATTGAATGCCGTTTCATGAGAGCCGAGCCCAGTTCCAAACAAAGGATGTGCGTTAAAATTCTCTGTTGCAATATGAGTGTGGTTATACAATACAAAACTACTCCCGTGTATGTCATAGCTATAAACGTTACCGGTATTGTAAATTTCAAAAGTACCATCTACTCTATCTCTAAAATCAACTACGTTGGTATAAGCATAATTGAATCCAAAAAAAAGTACCGGTGCTGCAATCAAACCATACCTAATGAACCCTGAATTGATTACTAACAATATCAATGTAAGTACGATACCAAACATTCCCACGCTGCTTCGCGTTAGAGGGTAAGCCATAATAATCAGCACACTTTGAAAGACCGTAATAAAAACTGGATTCTTGCGATTTAGTACATTATACACTGCCACAAAAAAAGCAGGAGCCATAGATGACGCATAATAAGCAGGTTCAGAAAATAGAGAATTAATCCGTATTCCTCCTTCCCCCACAATAACACCCCATTTATTGAACAGCCAACGATAGTTATATCCCGGGCCAAAGCCAACTTGATAAGTGACATATTGTATCAATCCTATTACACTAACAACCAAAGCACATTTGATATAAAACTTAAATATCTCCTTTATATCAAAGTCAAAACCCCGCATTACGTATTCAAAAAAAGACATGGAAAGGAAAAAACCCAAAGAAACTTTATTCAACTGTTGAAGGGTATTAAGTTCGGATGAAATAAAGAACAATCCGACAATATAGAAAAAAAAGAAAATGACCATCGGCACAACAGGCGGTCCGTACTTCGTAAAAAACAATGGCAAAAGGAAATAAGAGAAATACCCTGGATAAAACTCAATGGGCGTTTTAAAAAGCACCAATGCACTGCAAAAAATATGAAGAAAAATAAAAATCTTAAATAGATTCTTCATTTTATGCTTTTAACAAAATTCCCGATAATCTCAATGTGCCTAATGCCAACATTTGACCATCCCCAATTATCCTTGACTCTTTCCAAAGAAGTATTCCCCATTTTACCCAATTTGATAAAATCCAAATCTAATACATTCTGTAACCTTTGCGAAATCTCAGAAATAGAAACATGATCTATCAGCCATCCGTTCTCTTCACTGACCATCACTCTATTGGCACCCACATCAGTGCAAATAATGGCAAGTCCTCGGGACATGGCCTCCAGTATTACCGTTGGCATTCCTTCAGAAATAGAAGGAACAATTAAAATATGATGCTCATCCATAATGCGCTTCATTCTTAGCTCATCTTTCACTTCACCAAAATATTCTAAGCCCGATTGATGGTCTTTCAAATGATTGGGAATGGGACCAACAATGGACAATTGAACCTCCTTCTTGTTTTTTAAAACCAACTTATAGGCTTTAATCAACTCCTTCAGCCCTTTTCTTCTTTCGTATCTTCCAACGAATAAAATTTTAGGCACACTTCCTTTTGAGCTTGGTTGTTGCACAAACCAATTCTCATCCACCCCACTTGAAATGGTTAAAATTCTTGAATTGGGAATTCCCAATTGCATCAAAATGTCATTGATTTTACCACCTAACGAAATTGTTGCATCCGCATTGGAAACGTTCCATTTGGCTACCCCTTGCAACATCCATTTTTGAATAGCACTGCGCCACCCATAAGTCTTCTGAAACATTTCCAATCCGTGAAAATGATTGATAATGGGCACTGATTGACCCTTGGATTTCTTTTTCTCCTCAATAAATTTCCAACCTGTAAAACCCTGTGCAAACACCACATCAAATCCACTCAATTTCTCTTGGATAGATTCATAATAATGACAACTCAACAAATACGATTCCCGGATATAATGACCAGGCAAACTTCCCAAATTTGGAAATCGAAATGCCTTTACAGTTAGGAGATTTAATGCAGTTTCATTGCACCCGAGTGCGGAAAACACTTCTTCTGATGAAGGTAATTTTTTGGAACCCGTTACACAATGAAACAATGTAACTGTTTCGCCATTGAGCAACAGTTGCTTGGTGAGATTGTAACTATGCTTTTGCATCCCCCCTATTTCAAAGGGACTTATTCCATCTGTCAAAATCAACCAACGCATGCACAATGATAAAGACAAACGATGAAACTATAAAACCTCAATTTAAAAATTACCTTGAGCCAAATTTGCACTGAGATGCATATTGGTCCACATATTCCAATAACCGATCTTTCCATTAAATGCTGCGGGCAAGCCATTGCATATACGACACGTTTCCAATACTTGCATTTGCGCTATCCATTGAACCGCCGGGGGAAACACGCCACGCTGCTCGCAGGATCCTACCATATAGTCTTTCAATGCCGTTCCTACCCAATCCGAGTATGACCATTTCTTTCCATTTTCATCCGGATATTCAAACACACTCACCTGACCTTCCCACTGCTCCACCGATCCCATTACCCAAGGGATATTCTTTATTTTACAATATCCCTCAAGCCAATACTTGGTAGCGACTTGATCAGTGCAATCGACAATTACATCTACACCTGAAGGAATCAATGTTTCATCAAACAGGCTCGAAACAAATTGATCAATAATTAATGATTGGGCCTGGGGGGCATAGCAGCACAACCACTCTTCGGCAGCTTTTACTTTGGACATTCCAATTTGTTCCTGTGTAAACATCCATTGGCGGTGTAAATTGGATAGTTCCACCTTATCTCCATCTATCAATACAAAATGCGCAAAACCCATTCGAGCCAAACTCATTAAAACCCCATTTCCAAGTCCCCCGCACCCCAAAATCAAAACTTTCTTTCCGACAGCAGCCCGGCTCCGGCCAAGCCCAAGTCCACGCCGCCTCCCGCGGAAGGCG